>JANOJI010000321.1:0-7441 GCA_031408175.1 Ilumatobacteraceae bacterium | reverse complement strand
AGGGACGGCTGCGCGAGTACCTGGCCTGGTTCTTGTTCCTGGAGTCGATGTCGCTCGGCGTGTTCCTTGCCCTTGATCTGTTCCTGTTCTATGTGTTCTTCGACCTGAGCCTCGTCGGTATGTACTTTCTCATCGGCCAGTGGGGCCACGGAGACGCCAGACGGTCGGCGCTGAAGTTCTTCATCTATACGCTCACCGGCACGTTGCTCGTGCTGCTGGGGATCTTCGGGCTCTACCTGGCAATGTCGCCGCGAACCTTCGACATGGTCGAGATCATCCGCCAACAACCGCTCGCCGGCAACGCCGTCGCCGGCGGCCTCGTCTTCCTCGCGTTCGTGATCGGCTTCGGCATCAAGACCCCCATCGTGCCCTTTCACACCTGGCTGCCCCCGGCACACGTCGACGCTCCCGGACCGGCATCAGCGATCCTCGCCGGCGTGCTGTTGAAGATGGGCACCTACGCATTCATCCGCATCATGCTCTCGATGCTGCCCGACGCCTTCGACCGCTACGCCCTGTGGGTCGGTATCGTCGCCGTCGTCAGCATCGTCTACGGCGCGTTCGTTGCCCTCGGGCAGACGAACCTGAAGCGGCGCATCGCCTACACCAGCGTCAACCATATGGGCTACGTCATCCTCGGCATCGCCGCCGCCGCCGCCATCGGCCAGGGCGGGGGGGCAGCCCGCCAACTGGCGCTCACCGGCGCTACGGTGGAGATGGTCGCCCACGGACTGATCACCGGGGGACTGTTCCTGCTCAGCGGCTCGGTGTGGAACCGGGGCAAGGAGTACGACCTCGACAGCTACGGCGGGCTCGCATCACGGGCGCCGACCATGGCCGGCACGACCATCCTGTTGGCATTCGCCAGCCTCGGGCTGCCCGGGCTCGCCGGGTTCGTCGCCGAGTTCCAGATCTTCGTCGGCGCCTTCGACGCGTTCCCGTGGCTGGCGGGCATCGGCCTCCTCGGAATCCTGGTCACCGCGGCGCTGTTCCTGCAAATGGTCCAGAAGTTGTTCTTCGGCGCTCTGCCGGATCGCTGGGGAACCTGGAAAGATCTCAGCCGCATCGAGTTCGCCAGCCTGATCCCGCTCGCTGCGTTGGTCATCGTGATCGGCGTCGCGCCGGCGTGGTTGCTCGTCGTCATCGACAGCGCCTCGCAGTACATCCTCTCCGCCGCGGCGGCGGCCGTTGGTCGATGAATGAGATGAGCCTCCCGTTCGGGGAGATACTTCCCGAACTGGCACTCGTCGTTGGCACCATCGTCACGCTTCTGTGGGCTCTGTTCGCGCCCCGGCGCCTCCAGGCTGCGACAGCGTGGGTGGCTCTCGCCGTCCTCGCCGTCACGGCGGCCTTCACCGGCGTGTTGCTGGCCGACCCGCCGGGGGCCACCTTCTTCGACACCTACGCAGCCGACACCATTGCGCTATGGGCCAAGATCATCATCGTCGTTGGCACGGCCATCGCGGTCGCACTGTCGGTCGAGTGGTTCCGCGCTGATCCTCGGCACGGCGAGCTCTACACGCTGATCCTGTTCGCCGCCCTCGGCAGTACGTTGATGGCCGGCGCCACCGACCTGATGGAGTTGATCGTCGGCATTCTGCTGTCCTCGGCCAGCGGGTTCGCGCTCGCCGGGTTCCACCGCCGTTCCGCCGCCGCAGGGGAGGCGGCGCTCAAGTTCTTCCTCGTCGGCGGACTCGCCACCTCCAGCCTCCTCTTCGGCAGCGCCCTGCTGTTCGGCCTGTCCGGAACGACCGTGTACGCCGGTATGGCCGCCGGCTTGAGTGGTGGCGACGCGACTGCGCTCGCCGTTGCCTTTGCCCTGGTTGCGGTCGGCCTTGCGTACAAGCTCGGCGCCGTGCCTGTGCACACGTGGGTGCCTGACGTGGCCCAAGGGTCACCGGCGCCAATGGCTGGCTTTCTCACAGCGATACCGAAGGTCGGATCCCTCATCGCCCTTGCCCGCCTGGCCGTCGCCCTCGGCGATAGCGCCGTCGGGTGGCGGCCGCTGGTGGCGGTACTTGCCGCCGCCACGATGACCCTCGGCAACCTCGCGGCACTGTGGCAGGACGACGTACGTCGCCTCCTCGGCTGGTCGGCGGTGTCCATGACCGGCTACGGGCTCATGGGTGTCGTGGCCGTCGGCCGCAGCGATCTGGCCGTTCCGTCGATCCTGTACTTCCTGCTCGCCTACGTCGTCGCCAACCTGGCCGCCTTCGGAGTAGTCGTCGAACTGCGCGGCCGCTCCGACATTGCCTCCTACGCCGGGCTGGGCCGCGGCCACCCGCTGCTGGCCACCGCACTCGTCCTGGCATTCCTGTCCTTCGTGGGCATCCCGCCGCTGGCCGGTTTTGTCGCCAAGTTGCAGTTGTTCCTCGCCACCATCGACGCCGGCTACACGTGGCTGGCGGTGCTCGCCGTCGTAAACACCGTCGTCTCGCTCTTTTACTACCTTCGGGTGCTCGGCCCAAGTTACTTCGAGGAGCCTCCGTCGGTCGCGTTGCCCGTGCTCGGACGGTGGGCCGCTGCTGCCACACTCACCAGCGCCGCCGCGTTGGTAGTCCTCGGCATCGGCGCGCAGCCGCTGCTCGACGCCTTCGCAAACGATGGGTTGCTCGCCCGGTGACGCTCACGACGGCGTCGCGTCGTGGTGATTCCGGTTCGACGGCAGCGTGATGGTGAACTCGGCGCCGCCTTCCGCTCGGTTGGCGGCGACAAGTGTGCCGTGATGGGCGGCCACGAGCTCGGCGACGACAGCCAGGCCGATGCCGCTGCCTGGCGCTTTCGTGGCCGCGTGCCCGCGCCAGAACCGCTCGAATAGATGGGGAAGTTCGTCGTCGCCGAGGCCCGGGCCGGTGTCGGCGATTGTGAGGATTGTCCGATCGGTCTCGGTCGCGGTGGTGATGGTGATTCGGCCGCCGGGTGGCGTGAACTTCACAGCGTTGGTGATGAGATTGACGACGATCTGCTGTAGCCGATTGGGGTCTGCGTTGGTTGGCGCCGGGTTACCAGCGACATCGATGGTGATGTCGCGTTCCTCGGCGAGCGGACCGAGTAGGTCGACGGTGGTGCGGACGATGTCGGCGAGATCGACGGGCACGGTGTTGAGTCGTAGCCCTGCTGCTTCGGCGGCTGCGAGGGTTTCAAGGTCGGCGACGAGTCGACCGAGTCGCACCACTTCGTCGTGGAGCGAACCGATCGCTGCGGGGGTGGGTTGGTCGATGCCGTCGAGCAGTGCTTCGGTGTTGCCTTGCAGGATGGACAGGGGGGTGCGTAGTTCGTGGGCGACATCTGCGAGGAGGTTGCGGCGAAGTTGGTCCTCGCGGTCGAGGTTGTCGGCCATCTCGTTGAAGGCGTCGGCGAGGCTGTGCAGTTCACCGGGGGCGTCGGTGAGGTCGACACGGGTGTCGCGGCGACCGCCGGCAAGGTCGCCGGCTGCGCTGGTGAGAGCGGTGACGGGTCGGGTGACGCGTATCGAAACGTAGACAGCAACAACCAACGCCACGGCACCGGCGACGAGCACTCCGGTGAGCGCCGCTCGGGACAGGGCGTCGCGGACATGCCGTTCGGCATCCATGGCCTCGGTGGGGAAGCGCAGCATTACGGCACCGACTGCGCGGCCGTCGACGATGACTGCCTCCGACACGGGTTCAGCGCGTGGGGTGTCGACGGCCGCGAGGCCGTGCATGCGAGCCATCATCGTGGCCAGCTCGTCGGTGGGCGCAGCGATAACGACACCGTCGGCGTCGAGCACGACCAGTGTGGCTTGCCCGCCGGCGGCCACCGAAGCCACCGAGAAGAGGTCAGCAGCCTCCCAGCCACCGGCTCGGATGTAGGAGTCGGCTGCCGCGGCGGCGGTCGCCGAGAGGTCATGGCGGCGACGTTGGTTCGACAACCCTGATGCTTCCGAGCGCGACGCCATCACCATCAGCGTCGCGAACACTGCGACGGCTGCCATCGCGACCGCTAGGAATGCGAGGGTCAGACGCACGCCGAGCGGGCTGAGCAGTCGCCTACCGGTCACGTTGCACACCCAGCCTGTAGCCGGCACCGAGGACCGTCTCGACGACCACAGGTTCGTGGGGATCGAGTTCGATCTTGCGTCGGAGGTTCTTCACATGCGAGTCGACGGTTCGCTCGTACCCGTCGAACTCGTAGCCCCTGAGCCGGTTGATCAGCTCGGCGCGTGAGAACACGCGGCCAGGCACGCTCGCCAGCGCAACCAGTAGCGCCCACTCGGTCGGCGTCAGTTCCACGGGTCGTCCGCAAAGAATCAGGTCGTGGCGCACCTCGTCGATGACGAGCATTCCGTCGCCGAACGTCGCGGGTGCGTCCGACGTCGTGGTGGTGCGGCTCCGTCGCAGCACCGCCTGCACTCGCAGGACCAACTCTCGCGGCGAGAACGGTTTGGTGAGGTAGTCGTCAGCTCCGAGTTCGAGCCCTCGGATCCGATCTGCTTCGGTCGACTTCGCGGTGAGCATCAGAATCGGGATGGCAGATCGGGAGCGAACTTCGGCGGCGACGGTTTCACCGCTCACATCGGGCAGGTTGAGATCCAACACGATCAGGTCGACCTGCTGCGTCTCCAGCATCGTCAAGGCTTCGGCTCCTGAGCCGGTCGTCAGCACCGACAGGCCCTCGCGTTCCAGATAGCGCCGGACCAACTCCCTGATCTTCAGCTCGTCTTCGACCACGAGCACCGTCGAAGTCATCATCTCACCCCTCTCACAACAACCATCTTGCCGCGACCGAAGGCAGGGTGCGCCAATGTCGATGGAAACCGCTCAGCCTGCACCAGGTCTCCACGCGACCTCCACACGCCGGGGTCATCATGACGGTCGACAAGGAGGCGACTCACCATGAGACGCACAATGATCATCGGCGCCATCGGCGCCACCACACTGACGATCGGCCTCGGGGTCGGCGCAACGCTGGCCGCCAGCGACCCGATTCCCCCCACACCGACCACCTCGGTCCCCATGCCCGAGGACATGACGTCGATGATGGACGGTAACGGCATGGCCAGCATGATGGGCGAAAGCGGCATGATGGACGCAACCGGCATGGATGCAATGCACACAGCAATGCACCAGGCGTTGGAGGGCAAAGTGCCTGCTGATGTGCTCGCGGCCTGCGACGAGGCCCACATGTCGATGAGTGGCGCTTCGGCACCGTCTTCGATCGACGGTGCGACGAATCACGCTGCCCATCATCCCGGTGGCAAGCCGTGAAGCACCGCAACCACATGCTCCTCTGCGGGATTGCGGTACTCGCCGCAGTCATGCTGCTCACCAGAGGCGGGGCTAGCCCGTTCGGAGCCGGGATCGGCTTCGCCCTGCTCCTCTGCCCGCTCGTGATGGGAACCGTGATGTGGCTTCTCATGCGACAGCCCGCCCGCCCGATCTCCCCGATCGAACACAAGGAGGTCCACGAGGCCGACGTTCATTCAGGGGCACGTGGACGGCCATGAGCGACATGGAGTCCGATCGTGCCGACGACCGCCGGTCCATCATCCGGATCGCCCTCGCCGAACTCACGCTCGTACTGCTCATCTTCGTCGGTGTCGCTGCCCTGATCCGGGGCGCAAGCGCTCCGGATCCGGCTGACGCTGCAAGCGTCGCAGCGACGCCGACAGTCGAGCTCACTGCACTTCCCGAGGCGACCGCTGACGTCTACCGATACGCGGCTGATCACGCCGGCCACTTCACCGAGATTCCGTGCTACTGCGGTTGCGACATCGGGCTCGGCCACCGCAATCTCGAGGACTGCTTCGTGAACGCAGCGGGCGACTGGGATGCGCACGCTTCCGGCTGCGCCGTCTGCACAGCAGAAGCAGTCGCAGCCCGCGAGCAACTCGACGCCGGCGTCGCCATCGGCGACGTGCGTCAATCGATCATCGACCGCTTCGGGCCACCGCCCGAAGCCTGACCCTGGAGGCCACCATGAGCAACACGCAACATCGAGCAGAGGAACGCCGGCACGCCCATCATCGGACGTTGCTTCTCACCGCAGCGGCGGCGATCGCCGTCGTCGGCGCATCTGTCGGCGCAATCGCACTCGCCACGTCCGGCGGCTCGTCGGAGTCAAGCGCGCCCCACCAGAGAACCGGTGAGATCAACACCATGGGCATGCCCATTCTCGAGACCCCTGGCACACCGAGCGGCACCGTCGCGGCTGGCAGCGCTACGGCCACTCCCTCGTCTTGGGCGCTCGGCCAAGTCCCGCTCGACGTCGCCGTACGCCCCACGTGGCTGCTGCACAACTCAGGGACCGACGCGATCACGATCGGCGAGCCACACGTCCAGATCAACCAAGGCTGCTGTCCAGGAGCGTTCTCCCTGGAAGGTCCGAGCACCCTCGAACCGGGGGTCGACACCAACCTCAGCTTCGAACTCTCCATGCACCCCGGCATGGACGGCCCCCACGACATGACCATTCATGTACCCGTGCAACACTCCGATGGCACCACCGAGACCCTCGACCTGAGCGTCACCGGCGACTTTCGCAACTGACGCGTACTGACGAGATCATGCCGAGGGCATCGCATATCGAGCTCTCTTTGCGTCGTACATCGCTCGGTCGGCAGATCGCGCCAGCGACGAGAGGCGACGAGCGGTCTCACACAGCACTACGTCCCCGGCATCGTGACCATAGGTGTCGTTGACGACCTTGAGGCTGTCGAGGTCGAGGAATGCCACGGCGAGCGGAAGACCGGATCGCTCGGTGCGAGCCAGCGCTGCTTCGAGCAGTTCGTTGAGCAGATGCCGGTTGGCCAATCCGGTGAGCGGGTCGCGAAGTGCCAGCGCGGCGAGGCTGTCCTGGAGATTGCGCAACTCGGTGACGTCGCGGCTGACACCCTGCATCCCGCCGGGGATGTCCGTCGTTTGCGTTTCGAAGATCACCGTCGAGCCGTCCGCGCAGCGATACCGAAGGTCGTACCGCAGCGGCGTCGGATCGCCGTCGAGAGCGCGACCCACCAGTTCCCGACCCTCGTCGTCGAGGATGTCGAGCAGCCGTGTGAAGTCGTCGAGGAAGATCGTCGCCGGGTAGCCGATGAGGTTCTCGATGGATGGGCTCAGATAGTCGAAGTGAGGATACGGGTCGGTGAAGAAACGCCACATGGCGGTCGGTGACATCGCGGCCGACGGCCAGGACCTCGGCACCTTCATCACTCGGCAGGTACTGATCGACCCATTCGACCCAGCGGCCCGGAGCGTTGGGCGCTGGACGCGCTTTGTCGCTGGAGACGGCAGATCGTCCATCGTGCGGCCGACCACCTCGGCCGGTGTGAGGTTGTGGCCGCCAGCCCACGCTGCATTGCAGTAGATGATGGTGAGGTCGGGCAGGCGAAATCGGATCACGCGCTCCGGCAGGACATCCAGCATGCCCTTGTAGTACATCTCCTCGACGCGGCCCGTCCTCACAGTCCTCGATCGGTCATCGT
>JANOJI010000289.1:0-10365 GCA_031408175.1 Ilumatobacteraceae bacterium | reverse complement strand
GCGCTGGCTGACGGTGCCAGCGATAGTGGGTCTGACGGGTCCGGCCGACGGCCGCACATGCTGCGCTCGTGCCCACCACTGGGGTGAGCTCGTGGATTGCGCCCTCGATCATTTCGTCTCGTCGCCTCTGATCTCGGCGCTGTCGGTGGCGAATTCCTCCAACAACGCCGAGCATTTTCCCTGGACCTCGATCACAGTGCGAGCTCGGACCAAGTCGCCCTCGAGTCGCTCGACACGATGGCGCAACCGGGTGTTCTCCCGTTCGAGGGGTTCGAGCGGCGGCCGGCCTGGTTTCCCGGCCAACGCCTCGATGGCGCCGCGGTCGCGTTGCTTGCGCCACTCGGAAAGCAGTGACGTGTACAGGACCTCGCGACGCAGCAGTTCGCCCTTGCCGTCGCGATCGAGCGTCTCGTACTCGGCGAGTATTTCTAGTTTGTACGCCGCGCCGTACCGCCGACGCCTCGCACGCCCAACATGGGCAGGCGCATCCGTTCGCGAATTGATGGTCAACGCCATCGGGAATCTCCATTCTGCCCTCGAAGGGCATGGGTCGGCCATTGAGCTGCGGTTGCGACAACGAATTCACCTCGAGTCGTCAGATTCTGTCGTAACTGTCAACGAACTGTGCCTTGTACCCGGGGTAGGTTGATCGGAGACCTCGTGGAGACAGATTTCTTCGGTGTTCACTGAGCCAGCGCTCACCGTGGTGTGGTCGCGCCGCTTGTGGTGAGGGCCGAAAGCCCCTGGTGATCAGACCCGTTGAGTCATAGCGTGCCCGTCATGACAACAACAAGCAGGGTGACCGATGAGCTGCCGGCCTCACGCTCCAAGAGCAGCGCGCGAGAAGTGGTGGACGGCAACGAGGCAGCGGCGCGTATCGCCCACCTGGCTTCCGAAGTGATCGCGATCTATCCGATCACGCCGGCCTCGCCGATGGGTGAATTCGCCGATGACTGGAGCGCGAAGGGGCGGATGAATCTGTGGGGCGCCGTTCCCGAGGTCATCGAGATGCAGAGCGAGGCAGGCGCCGCCGGCACGTTGCACGGGGCGGTCACCCGCGGTGCGATGGGCACGACCTTCACCGCCAGCCAGGGGCTGCTTCTGATGTTGCCGAACATGTTCAAGATTGCAGGAGAACTGAGCCCGACAGTCATCCACGTTGCGGCGCGAACGATCGCGACGCACGCCCTCAGCATCTTCGGTGATCACAGTGACGTCATGGCAGCTCGCACAACCGGTTTCGCGATGTTGTGTGCCAGCAGCGTGCAGGAAACCGCCGACTTCGCCGCAGTAGCGCACGCCACAACGCTCGATACGCGAATCCCGTTCCTCCACTTCTTCGACGGTTTCCGCACCAGCCACGAAGTCGGCACCATCGAGATCCCGACCCGCGAGGATCTTGCGGCAATGATCGATCCAGCGGCCGTTGCTGCGCACCGCGCCCGGGGTCTCGACCCCGACCGGCCGATGCTGCGTGGCAGCGCCCAGAACCCTGATGTGTTCTTCCAGGCGCGCGAGGCCTGCAACACCTTCTATGACAACGTGCCGGGAGCGGTGCAGTCGTCGATGGACCAGCTCGCAGAGCTCACCGGGCGCCAATACCACCTCGTCGACTACCACGGGGCGCCGGACGCCGATCGAGTCATCGTGTTGATGGGGTCCGGCGCCGGAGCGACGAAGGAGACAGTGGACGAGTTGTGTCGCACGGGTGAGCGGATTGGTGTGGCCGTCGTGCGGCTCTTCCGCCCGTTCCCCACCGAGGCGCTGCTGGCAGCGCTACCACCCAGCACGCGCACCGTCGTCGTGCTCGACCGCACGAAGGAGCCGGGCGCGCCGTTCGAGCCGTTGCACCTCGACGTGTTGTCAGCCATGTGGCACAGCCCGACCGAGTCCTGGGCCGACGGGCAACGCCCACGCGTGATCGGCGGCCGCTATGGGCTCAGCAGCAAGGAGTTCACACCAGCGATGGTCAAGGCGGTGTTCGACGAGGCCGCGCTCGATGAGCCCCGCAACGGGTTCACGATCGGCATCATCGACGACGTCACCCACACCAGCCTCACCTACGATCCGTCGTTCACTACGGACAACGCTCGTGTCCGCGCCGTCTTCTACGGATTGGGCGCGGACGGCACAGTCGGTGCGAACAAGAACACGACCAAGATCGTCGGCAAGAACACCGACCTCGTCGTGCAGGCCTACTTCGTCTACGACTCGAAGAAGTCGGGCTCGATGACGATCAGCCATCTTCGCTTCGACCCCGAGCCGATCGGCAGCACGTACCTGATCGACCGGGCGACGTTCGTAGGGGTGCATCAGTGGAGCTTCCTGGAACGGATGGATGTGCTGAGCGTCGCCGCACCAGGGGCGACGGTGTTGATCAACAGCCCACATCCTGCCGACCAGATCTGGGATCGCCTACCGGTCGAGGTGCAGGAGGTCGTGCTCGAGCGAGGCCTGCAGTTGCATGCGATCGATGCGGCGGCGGTTGCCGAGGCGGCAGGACTCGCGGGCCGCGTCAACACGGTGATGCAGACGTGCTTCTTCGCGCTCGCCGATGTGCTGCCTACCGAGGAGGCGATCGCTCGGCTGAAGGAGGCAATCGCGTCGACCTACGGCAAACGGGGCGATGTGGTAGTGCAACGCAATATCGGCGCCGTCGATCACGCGCTCTCTCATCTCTTCGAAGTGCCGATCGGCTCGACCGTCACGGCGACGAAGCATCGGCGTCCGACGGTCGCAGGTGAGGTCACCGACTTCGTCAAGCGGGTCACGGCGCGCATGCTGGCCGGGGAAGGCGACCTTTTGCCAGTCAGCGCGATGCCGCCCGACGGGACGTTCCCGACCGGCACTTCGCTCGTCGAGAAGCGAACGGTCGCCATCGAGATTCCGATCTGGGAAGCGGATCTGTGCATCGACTGCGGCAAGTGCGCGATTGTCTGCCCGCACGCCGCCATCCGGATGAAGGTCTACGAGCCCGGCGAACTTGCAGCGGCAGGCGCGGACGTGTTGAAGACGAAGTCGTTCCGCAGCCGCGACGTACCCGGCATGTCGCTGACCGTGCAGGTCGCGCCCGACGATTGCACCGGTTGCGGCCTGTGCGTGATCGCCTGCCCAGCCCACGACAAGACCGAGGTCAAGCGCAAGAGCATCAACCTGCGTCCGATCGACGAGCATCTCGACACGGAGCGAGTCGCCTGGGATGCCTTCTTGAGGCTGCACGAGGCCGACCCCGCCCAATGGGACCCGGCAACAGTCAAGACCAGCCAGTTGCGCCAACCGCTGTTCGAGTTCAGTGGGGCGTGCGCCGGTTGTGGCGAGACTCCGTACCTCAAGTTGCTGACCCAGCTGTTCGGCGACCATCTCCTGATTGCCAACGCCACCGGCTGCAGCAGCATCTACGGCGGCAATCTTCCAACGACCCCGTATTGCACCAACGACGAGGGCCGGGGCCCGGCGTGGAGCAACAGCTTGTTCGAAGACAACGCCGAGTTCGGTCTCGGCATCAGGCTCGGGCTCGAGGCGCAGCAGCACGCCGCGCTCGGTCTGCTCGGCAAGTTGTCGTCCGGTGACGCGCCGCTCGTCGATCCTGTCCTTGCGGCCGCGGTGGTCGCCGGCGTGGACGACCTTGGCGAGTTGCCCATACGGGAGCAACGAGTGCGCGTTGATCAATTGCGCACTGCGCTGACGACGGTTGATCACATCGACGCTGTCCATCTGCTGGAGCTGATCGGCACGCTGGTGCGCAAGACCGTGTGGATCGTCGGTGGCGACGGATGGGCATACGACATTGGCGCCGGTGGGCTCGATCACGTGCTCGGCAGCGGCCGCAACGTGAACGTGCTCGTGCTCGACACCGAGGTGTATTCGAACACCGGAGGCCAGGCATCAAAGGCGACGCCGAGAGGCGCGGTCGCGAAGTTTGCCGCCGGCGGCAAGGGAATTGCCAAGAAGGACCTCGGGCTCGCAGCGATGTCGTACGGCGATGTCTACGTCGCCCATGTCGCGATGGGTGCCAGCGACATCCAAACGGTCAAAGCGCTGCTCGAAGCAGAGGCGTGGCCGGGGGTGTCGTTGGTGATCGCCTACAGCACCTGCATTGCTCACGGGTTCGACATGAGCGAGTCGATGACGCATCAGAAGGCTGCAGTGCAGAGCGGCCACTGGCCGCTGTACCGCTACCTCCCTGGGGAGGGCGAGGCGACGCAGCCGTTCCAACTCGACAGTGCGGCGCCAACAGTGCCGTTTGCCGACTTCGCCGGCAGCGAGGCACGGTTCTCGATGCTGAAGCGCAGTGATCCGGATCGCGCGGCCCTGCTGCTTGACCTCGCCCAATCCGACGTGACGGCGAGATGGCATCACTACGAACAGTTGGCAGGCGTCGAGCGGACCGCTCCGGTCCACGTGGCGCCTCACACCATCGCCGAGACGGAGGACGAGTGATGAGCACCGACGCCAGCACCCCCACTCCCACGCACACGGTCGATCTGTCGACCACCTACCTTGGATTGCGACTGAGCAGCCCGATCGTCGCTTCCGCCAGCCCGATGACCGGCGATCCCCGTCACTGGGAAGCCATCGAGCTTGCCGGCGCCGGGGCGATCGTGTTGCCGTCGCTGTTCGAGGAACAGATCGAGCGCGAATCGTTCGCCGTCGACGCGACGCTGGAGCTCGGCACCGATTCGTTTGCCGAGTCGTTGAGCTACCTTCCCGAGCTCGACGACTACGACATCGGCCCGGCTCGCCACCTCGCCCTCGTCGAGCAGGCACGTGAGCGGCTGACGATCCCGGTGATCGCCAGTCTCAACGGGACGACGCCGGGAGGATGGGTGCAGTACGCCCGCCATCTCGAGAGTGCCGGCGCCCAGGCGATCGAGCTGAACGTCTACGACGTGATCGTCGATCCCAGCCAGAGCGCTGCCGACGTCGAACGCCGCTATCTCGAACTGGTGGAAGAGGTGCGCGCCGAGGTGAAGGTCCCGCTGGCCGTCAAGCTCGGACCGTGGTTCACCTCGCTCGGACACTTCGCGCTCGCCCTCCAGTCAGTAGGCGCGGACGGCCTTGTGTTGTTCAACCGGCTGTACCAGCCAGACATCGACCTCGATACGCTCGACGTCACACCACGGCTGCAGCTCTCGACCTCCGCCGAGTCGCGACTGCCCTTGCACTGGATCGGGATTCTGCGCGGCTTCACGTCCTGTTCCCTCGCCGCGACTACCGGCGTGCACGACGGTGCTGATGCCATGAAGCTGCTGCTCGCCGGCGCCGATGTGGCGATGACTACGAGCGCGTTGTTGCAGCACGGACCGCAGCGAATCGACCAGATCCTGACATGGATGCGCAGCTGGATGATGGAACGCGACTACGAGAGCGTCGACCAGTTGCGAGGCAGCGTCAGCCAGCGCAACGTCCCCGATCCCGCCGTCTACGAGCGGGCCAACTACTACCAGGTGCTGCACAGCTGGCACTAGCCGGCCCGCGGCGTCAACACGACCTTCATTGCCGTGTCGGCGCCCAGCGCAGTCTGCATCGCAGTCTCGACCTGCTCGAGCGGGAAGGTGTGGGTGACGGCGCGGTGAAATGGCACGTCCTCGTGATGTGCGGCCAGCATGGCCAACGTCGAGTCATAGACCCGTGAGTCCTCACCGGCGACACCGACGATCGTGAGGTTTCGACCGAGGATCGTGGCCGGGTTGATCGGCACGGTGCCGAGATCGACGAACGCACCGACCTCGATCAGCGTTCCTCCGTCGCGGAGCAACGACAGCGATGGACCGAAGCTGGCCGGATGGCCTGTGGCATCGACGACCACGTCGACGCCGCGGCCGGAGGTGACGTCGCGGACGAATGCTGCGGCGGCGGGATCGGCACCGCTGGCCACCAGGGTGTCAGTTGCACCGAGGTCGACACCGAGCGCGACGCGGGGACCGAATGGATCGATGGCGATCACTCGCGAGGCACCCATCAGACTGGCCTTGGCCACGTGAACAATGCCGACGGGCCCGATGCCGACGACAGCCACGGTGTCGCCAGACTGGAATCCGCCCGGGCGAGGCATCTTCGCGGCAAGCTCGAGGCTATGGGTGACCGCGAACAGTTCGGTGAGTACAGCGACGTTCGTCGGTAGGGCATCGGGCACCAGGAAGATCGGCGTGCGCGGTCGCAGGTAGAGGTACTCCGCCCACCCACCGAACAGATATGGCGCGTCGGCACAGGTGAGAGAGTTGCCGTAGTTCTCGAGCCGCCGGCAGAAGTAGTAGGGGTAGTCGCCGAGACAGAACTCGCACTCACCGCACGCCCGATTGGGAGCAGGAACGACGCGGTCACCGAGCTGCAGCGGTGTGCCGTCGAACGCCGTGGCACCGCCGTCGCCGATAGCCGTGACGATGCCGACGTTCTCGTGTCCCTGGATGATCGGAAACGGTGTCGATGACGCGTGATCGGTGCCAGCGTACTGCTGCGTCTCGCCGCGAAACGTGTGCTTGTCGGTGCCACAAATCCCCGACGCGAGCATCTCGAGCAGCACGGCTCCGGGCTCGAGCCGCTCCGGGTACGGGAAGCGGCGGAGCTCGAGATGCCCCGGTGCGACGAGAGTTGCAGCGAGCACGTCAGCGGTCATCGCCGGATCGTACGTGGCGCGTCGCGTTCGTCACGAGTGAGCGCGACCACGACATGATGTGTGCGTGGATGTGCCTGCGAACGTGCCAGTGGAGGTATCGGCGGCGCTGATCGAGCACGGCATGTTGCTGCAGTCGGCCCGTGGACCGCTGCCCAATGTTGCCGAACTCGTCGCCGGAGAGCCAATCAAGGGCAGCTGGTGGGGACACGGCAAGGGCCATGCCATCTTCAACATCCTTGCCCTGCTCGATGACTCGCCCGACATCGTTCGCATGCGACTCGTCAACGGCAAGGTGACGCTCGTCCATCGACGATTGTGGCCGGCACTCGTGAAGGTCGCCGATCGCTTCGCCGCCAAACAACTCGCCGTGCTTCACGAGGAACACACCGAGTCGGGCACGCATCGGGTTCACGAGGAACCATTCCCTGACTGGGTGCCGGCTGAGGTGGTGCTGGCCGCCGAACAGCTGTCAGTGAGTGAGGCGTTGGCCCAACTCCCGCCCTGCCTGACGTCGCTTCATGGCGCGGGTTGGTAAGAAGGGCTCGACCTGGCAGAATGCTCCGGTCGAAGGGGAGTAGCCCTCGGGTACGGTCGTCAACACGGCAGCTCGCTGCCCGGCCCCCCGCCCGTTTTCAACGGGAGCGAGACCTTCGACTGTCCGTGTTCTTTTTCGAGACAGTCGAAAGGTGTTTTCGTTTTGATGCTCATTTCTGCCAGCGATCGTTCCTCCCGGTTCGTCGACCTCGACGTCACCGCAGGAGCGTGGATCGCGCTGCTCGCTGTCATCGCCGCCATGCTGGCGATCGACCTGTACCGACATCGCGAGGCACACGCGCCGACACCGAAGGAGGCTGCCGTCGAGTCGATGATCTGGGTGATGTGCGGGCTCGCCTTTTCGGCTGTGATCGCACTGTCGTTCGGCAGCGCGGCCTTCGGCGAATACATCAGCGGCTATCTGATCGAAAAGTCGCTCAGCGTCGACAACGTGTTCGTCTGGTCGATGCTGTTCGCGACGATGTCGATCCCGCTGAAGTATCAACACCGCGTGTTGTTCTGGGGCATCTTCGGTGCTCTTGCTTTGCGCGCCATCTTCATCGTGCTGGGCAGTGCATTGATCAGCCGATTCTGGTGGCTGCTGCTGGTGTTCGGAGTCTTTCTGGTGTACACCGGCGCAAAGATCATCCGTCACCGCGACGACGAAGCCGAGGAGGAGTCGACTCGCGGGCTGGGAGTACTACGCAAGATCATGCCCGTCACCGAGGAACTCGACGGGCAGAAATTCTTCACTCGTCTCAACGGCAAGCGCGCAGCGACACCACTGCTGGCCGCCCTGTTCGTCGTCGAGGTCACGGACATCATCTTCGCCGTCGACTCGGTACCGGCGATCCTCGCTGTGTCGAACGAGTCGTACCTCGTCTTCGCATCGAATGCCTTCGCCATCTTGGGTCTGCGGGCCATGTACTTCCTGCTCGCCAACGCCAAGGAACGCTTCCACTACCTGTCGCACGCCCTTGGTGGCATCTTGATCTTCGTCGGCATCAAGATGACGATTTCGCACTGGTACCACGTGAACACATATGTGTCGTTGGCCATCATCGTCGTCATGCTCATTGCAGCGATCATTTTCAGTCAGCAGCGCAATCGCCGACTGGCTCCTACGGCGCACTGACCTTCTTCTTCGGAGGGGGAACGCCGACAGACGGCGCCTTGTCGGCCCACTCCGGCCAGCGCCGTCGGCTGACGATCGACAACAGGCGCAGCAACTTCATCGCCTTCTCGTCTTCTTGAGCCGGCCGGGCGATGATCACGCCGTCGGCGATCATCCGGGTGATCACTTCCTCACCGAGTTCGGTGCGCACGATCGTGAGCGTCCAGTCGTTGTCCTCACCGATGCCTCCGGTGGCGATGTCGCTGTGCTCCGCCGCGAAGTCGGGGCAGCTCTTGCAACCCTCACGCGTCCAGTGATGACATTCCTTGAGATCGATCTCGTGGTACGAGCCGTCCTTCATCCAGATCTGGAACACGCCCTTGATGTTCATCTTGGCCATGTCAGCCTTCTTCAAGCCGTACTTGGCCTCGAAAAGTTCCGGGAAGATGGCGTCGTCGAACGTCTTCGAGCACAGCAGACCGATGTTGAAGACGAATGGTTTGCCGACCTTGCCTGCCATGCGATCCCACAGCACGGGCGGTGCTGAGGTCTGGCACCCCATGCCCACCAATGCCAATTTGGTGAAGCCTGCGTCGATGGCTTCGCGAAGCGCCAGAGGATTCGCGCAGTACGTGTAGCGACTTCCTGCGGTGGCCAGTACGTCGTCGACGGTGCGGGCGAGCACGGGCTTGGCCTTCCACGCATCGTCGGGCTCGACGCCGCTGACCATCGCTGCCTCGATGTAGTGGTTCTGCAGCAACCAGACCAGCATTGCCGATACGAAGCCGCCGTCTTGGCCCTTCTCGTGCTGCACCGTGTCGGTGGCGCGGGTCAGCAACAGTTGCCGCCAGATGCCGGCCATCTCGTCGGGTTCGCGAATGCGTCCGAACAGGTGCATGTCGGCACTGGTCTCCCAGGCGCGGAACCTGGGACAGGCACGAGTGCACGTGGTGCAACCCTTCTCGCCGTGGATGCAGTTGTCGAGGCCGAGCTCCTCCTCGATATGAAATGGCTTGTACTTGCCTTCCTCGTGCTCGTAGCCGATCACGTCGTGCGGACACGTGACCACACACCCGGCGCAGCCAGTGCACAGCCCGGTCGTGATCACCTCCTCGTACAGCTCTTTCCATTGCGCCGTCCAGCGCTCGGCTTTGGCCGGAAGCGGTTCCGTCACGGTCATGAGCCGACTGTACGCGTCAGACGGCGTCGGCGCCCTCTTCGCCGGTGCGGATGCGTACGAGACGATCCACCTCGGTCACCCAGATCTTGCCGTCGCCAATCTTCCCGGTCGCCGCAGCGTCACGAATCGTGTCGACCATGCGGTCGGCCAAGGCGTCGTCGACAACCAGTTCGATGCAGACCTTGGGGACGTAGTCGATCTTGTATTCAGCACCGCGGTAGGTCTCGGAGTGTCCACCCTGGCGACCGAACCCGCGCACTTCGCTGACGGTCATGCCTTGCACGCCTGCGGTCTTCAAGGCTTCCTTGACGTCGTCGATTTTGAACGGCTTGACGATCGCAGTGATGAGCTTCATCGAGTGATTCTCCTGACATCGCTCGGTTGTCCGAGTGAGGGGCAACCGTAGAGACCATTCATTTCGTCCATGTTTCCAGCTTGTGAAAGCTCAACCGTACGAGGGGCGGCCGGAAAAGCAGCGTCCCCAGGCCATCTGCGGAAAGACGACCTGGGGACTGCTCCTGACAATGGGCGGCGTTGGGTGCGACGTCGCCCAGTGTTCTGGCCAGCCACCAAAAGGCGACCGGCAGTGCCGTACTGTACGCGTTTGCAACGGTTGGTGTACAGGCTCTAGCTCGGATTTCTCGGGAACTATCGCACGAGTAAATCCTGGTAGCGATGTCTTTGCTACGCAGCGTGAAGTGCGGCCGCGACATCGGTGAGTCCGGACAAATGGACGATCGGCGGCATCGTTGCCGCCGATCGTAACTGTCACAGTAGGCAAGGCAGATTTCGCGCGGGCCGCTGCAGCGTTTCCACTCTCAGTCGTTTTGGAGCGCGCACGGAGTCACCCGTGTCAGCGAAGCAGCGACAAACGCCGACCAACCCGCTCGCCGGCCAGCGATCGTTGCACGCGCTCCATCG
>JANOJI010000287.1:0-5908 GCA_031408175.1 Ilumatobacteraceae bacterium | reverse complement strand
CCGCCGAAGACCCAGACGCCGGCGTTCTTGGCCTCCTGGACCACCTTGTGCGCGGCCTCGGCCACGTCGGGCAGCTCCTCCTCGGGGAAGGTCATCGCGCCGTCATCGAACGAGATCAGGTATCGCGTCATCTCATGGCTCCTTGTCCCGGCCGCCTCTTTTCCATGCTACAAACGCCTCGCTCCGGGGTCTCGTCCATCCGAGTGTTTCCGGACACCCCGACTGGGCAGCAGACACTCCGATGAGCAGCAAACACTCGGATAGGTGCTAGGCCAGCGTCAGTCGAGCGCGAGGGCGATGTTGATCTTCTGCAGGATGGCGTTGACGTCCTCATCCCGTTCGTCAGCGCGCATCGTCGCTTCCAGGTACCACGAGCGGGCAACGTCGCTGTGGCCGCTGTCGCGAAGGCCGGCGGCGATGTTCATCGCTACCTTCGGCTTCCATTCGTCCACGACGTTCGGATGCTCGTACATCGCGTAGAGGATCTCCAGCGCCTGCTCGTAGAGGCGGGACATGATCAACTGCGCCGCGAGACCGAACATCGCCCGCAATTCGTCGGGCGTCGATGTCGGCGAGACCGAGGCGGCAGTCACGGGTGCCCGCGCCTCGCGTACCTGCTCGAGCAGTCGCTCGACAAGGTCACGTTGGGTGTCGTCGACGGGGCGTCCGAGAGCCTCGATCGCCCACGACTCGGCGTATTCGAGATTGCCGGCTTGGTGGTGGCCGCGGGCCATGATCGCTGATGCCATGGCCTGTTCGGCGTCGCTGATGTCAGGGTGCTCGTAGGCCAGGAATGCCTGGCCGAGACCCTCGTTGACGTCGCCTCCCGTCAGCGCGTCGTGCGCGGCCTTCAGCAGTTCGGCCGGGGTGCGCGGACCGCGCGACGTCCAGCCGTAGCCGGCGTCACGCTCGGAACCGACCCGGGCTTGCGTGAGCCGCTCCTCGGCGATCGCCTTCTCCGCCTCGGTCGCTGCCCCGTCGTACCAGACTTGCTGGAACAGGGCGATCGCATCGTCCTCGCGCCCGTTGACATCGAGGATCTGTCCCATCACGAGCAGGCATCGGATCCTGAGGTGAGGCGTCACATTGGCATGCAGCGAGATCCCATGCAGGTCTTCGAACGCCTGGTCGAGCTCGCCCTGGTGGAACAGGGCGATCGCCTCATCATGGGCGAGCTCGAGATCGGCGAGCTGGCTGTCGGCGCGGAGTTCGACACTCATCGGCCGATGATGCGCCACCATCGTGTCGAGCGGGAGGGCCATTCGGGCAACCGTCAGGCCCGTCGTCGACGCGATCAAGCGTCTGATGACTCCGGCCCCGCATCGGGGCGCCAGCTCACAAACGCAGCGGGATCAGCCGACGATGAAGCCGAAGACGTCGACGATGTAGTCGGTGCTTCCGGAGTTGTTGTACACGTTCAACCGACCACCGGTACCGAGCTTCAGATAGGCGAGGTTCGGCACGGGCACGCCGGGTCGCGGGTTCAGGGTCGACGCCGTCGGCATGTTGCTGCCCGTCGGCCAGACGGTGATGAACGATGGGATCGTGGCGTTGACCGAGGTCACGTTGACGATCGCCGCCGTTGCATTTGTCGGCACCGGGCCGACGCCTGCTACCGCAACCGAATTGCCGCCGCCTTGGCCGAGCGGGCCATTCACTCCGGTGCCGATACCAAGCCGGCTATCGACAATTCGGGCCGGAGCGACCGGTACGAACTGCCCACCGGCCGCCGAGAAGTAGCCGACGATATCGACGATGACATGAGTCGAACCGAACGAGTTGAAGATGCTGACCAGACCACCGGTACCGACTTTCGCCAGCACGAGGTTGGCGACCGTCAGGCCCTGAACGAAGTTGTGGCTCGAGGCCAATGGCTGGGGTTCACCGGTCGGCCAGACGGTGAGGTACCCCGGACCGGTTGGTTGGTCGACTGTGACGTTCATGGCCACCCCGCTGACGCCCGTGGCGGGCACATCGGCCACGCCCGTCACATCGACGTTGATCGCGGTGCCACCGGCCACAGCGCCGAGCCCGTTGCGCGTGTCGAGTACACGTCCGGGGGTGACGGCCGTGAACCGCCCACCGCCCGCTGGTTGTGTCGCGGTGTAGTACCCGACCACATCGGCCACGACGTGGGTGTAGCCCTCGGAGTTGTAGAGGTTGACGCGCCCGTTGGCACCGATCTTGACGGTCACCAGGTTGGGGACCGTCTGCCCAGCGACATAGTTCAGATTGGAGACGGTCGGTATGGCTTCGCCCGACGGCCAGGCGGTGATGAATCCCGACGTCCTCGGGGCATCGACCGTGACGTTCAAGACCACAGCGGTCGCACCGGTCGGAGGCACCCCGCCGACGCCGGCGACCTTCATTTCCGTCAACGTGGTGCTGGCGAGTGCCGATAAGTTCCCGCCCTCGCCGGTACGTGTGTCGAGCAGACGCGCCGGGTTCAACGGCACGAAGTAACTCGGTGTAGAACCCACCGGCCGTTCGATGCGAACGGGCCCCGATGAGTACCCGGAGCCGACCCCGCTGCCGTTCGTCGCCACGACGTAGACCCAGTAGGTACCGTTCGGCAAGCCACTGCCGTTCCAGTCGAATGTGTTGCTTCCGGCCGCCATTTGCACGGGGGTGGCATTGATCTTGGTGCCGTTCCAGCTTCCCTGTTCGGTGGTCACGAAGATGTCGGCGGTTCCTGCGGAACTCGAATCGAACCTGATCGGGAAGTTTCCCGACGAGAACGCCGCGTCGTCGGCCAGCTTGATGTCACGCAGCGAGAACGCACGTGTGCCGGGATCCTCGTTGAGATCGAAGCGAAGATACGTGATCTTCACCCCACGCCACCCGCCCTTGTGGCCTGTGTCCTCGTCGTTTACGGCGAGGGCGGGAACGGTTGACAGATCGAAGCTCATCCGGTTGCAGCCCGGCTCGATGACGATGTCTTGCGAGTCGACGTATGCCTGGCCGCCTTCGTCGAACCAGATGACGCGCGCGTTCATGCCCCCTCCGGGAGCGTTGGTCAGCGCAAACCCACCGTCGTAACAGACCTCGGCGGTGAACCGGTGATAGCGGTCGGTGTTCAGCGGCATGCGCAGCGGCAAGTTCACGTAAGAATCGTTGCCTTGGGTAACGCCGTTGAAGGCAGTGCCGTCGAACGAGGAGTTGACGATGTGGTTGGTGCTGATCATGTCGTCGGGCCCGGCGAAGTCCCACGGGTTGCCTGCGACGGTGGCGTAGTCGGCGCCGCCTTCGTCACTGGGGCTGATGACGCGAACGGTCGGTGACGCCGGCGGCGCGACTGGGGCATTGGCGCGGTGCAGCCGGACCCAATCCAGATCCATGGTGAAGTTGTCGGTGCCACCACCGATGGGGAAGCCCAGCAGCAGATCGACCCGCACGATCTTGCCGGTCCACAGCGGCGATTGGGTGAGGTCGAAGGTGTATTGGCCCTGCCCGGCGCGTGCACCGTCGGTCGTCGGAAGGAACGCCGTGTCGATCTGGCCGGCTTCGTTCCAGAACCGCACGCCGACCTGGCGCGGGGTCGAGAAGTTCGCGGACAACGACAGCCTCGTGTAGGTGTTGGCATCGACGGGGTGCAGCAGGCCGTCGTGGCCCCAGGGCAAAATCGCTCCCCATGTGCGCACGAGCTTGACGACCGAGCCGCCGTGGCCGTCGAGGTGCAACTGCCCGTTGGACAGCGAGATGCCGTTGCTGGCTTCGGTTCCCAAGGTCATATACGGGGGAACGTCTTCGGGGTTGGAGAAGTCCCACGGGTCGCCGAGCACGTCGGTGGCGTAGTCGCCACTGGTTGAAAACGACGCCGGTGGGGTGTTGGTCGGGCCGGCCGCCACATTGGGATGCGCGGCAGATGCGGTGCCGACGGCCACGATGGTAGACACGGCAAACCCGATGACGATGGCGATGCTCGACGAGCGGCGTTTCATTTGGAATCTCCTCAACCGGCCCGCTGATCTATCGGCACTTCCCGCAAAGCGCTGAAGCCATGGTACCCGAAACGAGGCGTGGTCAGGCCGGTTCGGCTTCGCCCAACAGTCTTAACACCATGGTCAGGGCATGTTTTAGCCGATCCTGCTGCTGCCTGGACAGATGCAGCTGCTCGTGTAGTTCGGCAACGATTCGCGGGCTCGACTCGTCGTCAGCCATGCGTGCCCCGCAGCAACCCATACGCCCGACGCGCCCGTGCCGTGTAGCGCATGATCTTGGTCTCGTGGAGCTCGTCGAGTCGGCGTTCGGCTTCGCGCAAGCGCTCGGCCATGATCGGTGAGCCGTTGCCGCGCAGTTCGGCAAGCTGCGCGCCGAGCCCGACGATTGCCTGGGTGCGGGCTTCGACGATCGCTTCGAGTTCGAGGATGCGGGCGCGCAGCGTGCGCTCGGTGGCCGGATCCAACGGTGACGGTTCTAGCTCGGCCATGGCAACCTCGGATGTCGTTCGCGGAGTATGAGGAAGGTCGATGCCACGTCGACATCGCTGATCTCGAGCATCGCCGCCGGCTGTCGGCGATGGCGGGCGACGACGGAGCCGACGTGCTCGGCGCGCATTTCGCGCTCGGCAACCGCCAGCCACAGGTCGTATTCCTCCCAGCCGTCTTCGACGCCGTCGGCCGGCGTGCGGTATCCGCCCATCTCCGACCACGCTTGCCGGCGGAACAGCGCGGCCGCGTCGACGAACGTGCCCTGCACCAACAACTCGGCGGCCCACGGCAGGTGACTGCTCAGGCCCAGCGGACCGGTCGTGTCGAATTGTTCGACGATGCCGTATGTCGCCACCACATCGCTCGGTGCATCCAGCAGTCCGTCGAGCAACCGCCGCAACCCGGTCGGGTACAGCGTGCTGCCGGCGGCGAGAGCCAACACGTGCGGTGCTCTGGCCGCGTTGAACCCGACGTTGCGAGCTACCGCCGGGCCGCCGTTCGCGGCTCGCCCGATCAGCGTGGCCGGGTACCAGTCGATCGCTTCGAGCAGCCGCTCGGCGACGTGGCGCGAATCGTCGGTGGAATGATCGTCGACGATGAGGAGCTCGGTCCGCGGACCCTGCTCGCCGCTGGCCGCGATCACCGAGTGGACGGTGTTGGCGACGTGACGCTCTTCGTTGCACAGGGCGATGACGACCGATACTTCGGGGTCGAACGATGGCCAGGCCGAGGTCGAGACGATGTCGGTGTGGCCTGGGTCGCCGTGCTCGACCAGGCTGATCGTCGCCTCGATCGAGCGGGTCATCTCGAGCTGGGCGAGGTACGCGGTCTTCAGTTCGCTGAGCATCTTGGGAAGGCCTTGGCTATCTGTGGCAGGTGAAACCTTCCTGCGACGGCGCCGCGCAGTGCGCGCCAGTTCCGACCTCACTTGAGCGGGCTGGGTCTGTGGCATGCCGGCGGCGGCGAGTGCGAGCGCGGCCTCGGCCATGGCTGCTCGCCGTGGTTCGTCGAAGGCCAGCGCAACCGTCTGCTCGACGAGACTTTCGTACGGCGCCATCAAGAAGTGCACGCCGGGAACGAGCGGCGCGTAACCCACCGAGGTTTCGCTGGCCACGACGCAGCCATTGGCCATTGCGTCGACGACTCGGGCCCAGTCGAAACCGGGCTCGTCGCCGCCGTGGACGTTGAGCAGGATCCTGGTGTCGGCAAGCGACGAGCAGCTTGCATCGGTGACCGCCCGGTTCCGCGGGTTCGAGGTGTCCACCGTGAAGTGCAGGTCGGTTCGCCACTCCCACAGCAGACCTGCGGCGCGGGCGATGAGCTGCTCGCGCCGAGGGGTGCTGGCGGCCATGAAGCCGATGTCGACGTGACGCTGTCGGTCGAGGATCTCTGTCATGACGACGGTCTGCGCCCGCTGACGAACACTCGGCACATCGGCGGTCACAGTACCAGTGGTCGTTAGCATCGACGACCATCAG
>JANOJI010000281.1:0-5347 GCA_031408175.1 Ilumatobacteraceae bacterium | reverse complement strand
GTGGTCGCCGGGATAGGGTGCCGTCGGCAGGCTGCTGGCGGCAACTTGCGGAAGGAAGTTGCGAGTGCCCCAATAGTCGGTGGCGAAGGTGCGCTTGAGGTACTCGTCGCCCCAGTATGTCGCGCCCTCGATCACCTGAGCATTGACAGTGATGCCGGCCTCCTTGGCCTGCTCGGCGAACAGTGTGACCATTTCCGGCAGGCCAGCGGTGTCGTTGGGGGCGAACAGGTCGATCGTCAAGTCGCTGAGGCCGGCTTCGGCGAGCAGCGCCTTGGCTCCCTCGATGTCCTGCGTGCGTTGCGGCAGTTCGTCGCCGATGTAGGCCGCATCAAGTGGCGAGAACAAGTCGTTGGCGATACGGCCGTAGCCGGCTGCCACTTGCTCGACGAACGCGTCACGATCGACGATCAGGCGCATCGCCTGACGGACGCGCACATCGGTGAACGGCTCCTGGTCGACGGCCATGACGATCGTCAGCCAACCGCCACCAGCGGAGTTGAGGAACTTGAGGTTCTCATCGCTGCTGATTGTCTCGATAGCGGTGGCCGGCATGTCGTTGACCACATCGATCTGATCAGCAAGGAATGCGTTGACCATCGCGTCGGCGTCGGCGAAGTCGATGACGTGCACCTCGTCGAAGCTCGGCTTGCCCTCGTCCCAGTAGTTCGGGTTCTTGACGTGCACCGACTTCTTGCCGACCTCGAACTCGGTGAGCATGTACGGTCCGGTACCAACCTGGTTGGTGACGTCGCCATCGAATCGCGCGTACCCGACCGGCACGATTGCCATCGTGTAGGCACACAACGTTTCTTTGAAGTTCGATGCCGCCTGCTTGAGCTGGACCTCGACGGTTTGCTCGTCGATCTTCTTCAACCCCGTCTTTTCGAGGATGGGGCGCAGGCCACCGCCGCCGAAGACCGCCAGGTCGGGATCGAGCGCTCGTTCGAACGAGTAGATCACGTCGTCAGCCGTGACCGGATCGCCAGTGGAGAACTTGACGCCATCCTTGAGGGTGATGGTGTAGTTGTCCGGGGCGTTGGCCGTGACGTCCTTGGCGATGCCGTTGACATACTCCGGCACGTACTCGGGACTGAAGCTCATCAGCGACTCCCAACCCGTGGCCTGACGGACGATGTCGGCTTTCGACACGATGTGTTGACCGTCGAGCAGATCGTTTGCGCCGCCGACAACACCGACGCGCAAGATGCCACCCGCTGCTGCCGGCGCGGGCTCGGTGGCCGGCGGAGCGGCGTCGGTCGCCGCCGGAGCCGCGTCCGTGGCCGTCGGCGCGTCGCTGGCCGGCGCGGCATCGGTGCCGGCCGGCGCGGTGCTGGTGTCGTCGTCGTCGCCGCACGCTGCAAGCGCGGCCGCGATCGCCACCGCACCGCCGCTGCCGAGTATCAACTGCCGCCGATTCATTCGACCGGGTATCAAACCTTCCACAGGATCAATCGCCATTCCACTTCCCCCTTGTATTCGAGTGCGTCCCCTAACCGCGACGCCAAGTTGCGAGGACTATAACGCGCCTACCGCCGCCACGATTCATCGTCAGTATGAACACTTGGCGCGAAGTGTTTCGGTGTGTCCGTCGACGCCAAGTACCTGCCCAGAGATGAACCTGGCGGCTGGCGAGGACAGGAAAGCCACGGCTTCGGCGATGTCGGATGCGTCGACGAACGACCCCATCGACACCTGGCTCTCGTACGCCGATCTCACCGCCGATGGGACAACTCCGAGGGCGGCGGCCTCTCGATCGATCACACCATCCATGCGAGATCCGCCGACCGAGCCCGGGCAGATGGCATTGACCCGGATGCCATCCGAGCCCAGTTCCATCGCCCAGGTTTTCGTCAGACCGATGACCGCCCACTTGGCGGCGGCATAGGGCGAACGCAGGGGATACCCGAAGATCCCCGCAGTCGACGAGATGTTGACAATCGAACCGGGCCGGTGACGCAGCAGCGGCACCGCCTTGCGAGTACATCGAAACATCGAGCCGAGATTGACCTGCACACAGTGATCGAAGGCGGCCGGATCCATCTCGTCGACCGGAGCTGTCGGTCCGGCGATCCCGACGTTGTTGACCAACACATCGAGGCCTCCAAGGCGAGCAGACACCTCCGCGAACACGTCGTCGACAGCGGCCGTGTCGGCGACATCGGCCACGACATCGGGCGACGTCGCCGGATCCATATCGACGACCAGAACACTGGCCCCACCGTGCCTCAACCGGGCGGCAATGGCCGCACCAATTCCCGATCCCCCGCCGGTTACCAGCGCCCGCAGACCTTCGAGTTGTTCCATGGTTCCCCCACTCCTCTGGCCGCCTGGTTTCGGTTAGAGTTAGCTGACCGCTCGTTCAGACAATCGGCCCCAACATCGGCCCCAAAAATCAGACATAGCAAAGGTAGACCGCCATGAACTGGGAAGTATTCATCACCTGTGCAGTCACCGGGTCCGGAGACACCGTCGGCAAGAGCCCACACGTGCCTGTCACGCCCGAGCAGATCGCGACCGCGGCCATCGACGCCGCCAAGGCGGGTGCGGCGGTGGTGCACATTCACGTCCGCGATCCGCAGACCGGCAAGGGGGCCAGGGCGACGGAGCTCTACGCCGAGGCCGTGGAACGGGTCCGTGCATCCGGCGTCGATGTCGTGCTGAACCTCACCGCCGGCATGGGTGGCGATCTGGTGTTGGGCGGCGACGAGCAGGTGTTGCCGATCAATCCCGACGGCACCGACATGGCCGGCGCCACCGAACGACTCGACCACGTGCGCACCCTGCTGCCGGAGATCTGCACGCTTGACTGCGGCACGATGAACTTCGCCTCCGGTGGCGACTACATCATGGTCAATACTCCCAGTGTGCTGCGAACGATGGCTCGTCAGGTGCAAGAGCTGGGCGTGCGCCCCGAGCTGGAGGTGTTCGACACAGGGCATCTGGTGCAAGTCAAGGAGCTGATCCGCGATGGATTGCTCGACGACCCGGTGATGATCCAGCTGTGCATGGGCATTGCGTATGGCGCGCCGGACGATCCCAATACCTTCATGGCCCTAGTCAACAACCTGCCCAACGACTGCGTGTTCTCCGCGTTCTCGATCGGCCGGATGCAGATTCCATTCGTGGCCATGGCCGCGCTCGCCGGCGGCAACGTGCGCGTCGGGCTCGAAGACAACCTCTACCTCGGGCCTGGCCACAAGGCCACGAACGCCGAACTCGTCGCCCGTGCAAAGCAACTGCTCGAGAGCATGAACGTGCGGATTCTCGGCCCTCAGGAAGTGCGTGACAAGCTGAAGCTCGTCAAGCACACCTGACACCACAACGCCTGAAAGCTAGGGGTACGGCAATGGGTCAACCAGTAGTACAACACGGGCTCGAGGGTGTCATTGCTTTCGAAACCCAGATCGCAGAGCCCGACCGCGAAGGTGGCGCGCTGCGCTATCGCGGCGTCGACATCGAAGAACTCGTCGGCTTCTACGACTACGGCCATGTCTGGGGTCTGCTTGTCGACGGTTCCTTCGACCCCGGGCTTCCCCCGGCCGAGCCGTTCCCCATTCCGGTTCACTCCGGCGACATCCGCGTCGATGTGCAGAGCGCGCTGGCGATGCTGGCCCCGTTCTGGGGACTCGACCAGTTGCTCGACATCGACGATGCCCAGGTCCGCGACGACCTCGCCCGTGCGTCGGTGATGGCGTTGTCGTTCGTGGCCCAATCGGCCCGTGGGCTTGGTCTGGCGATGGTGCCGCAGAAGCACATCGACGGTGCATCGACCATCACGGAGCGGTTCATGCGTCGCTGGCGGGGCGATCCGGATCCCGATCATGTGACCGCGGTCGATGCCTATTGGGTGTCAGCGGCCGAACACGGCATGAACGCGTCGACCTTCACCGCTCGCGTCATTGCCTCGACCGGCGCGGATGTTGCGGCAGCATTGTCGGGCGCAGTTGGCGCCCTGTCGGGGCCACTGCACGGTGGCGCACCATCGCGCGTCCTGCAGATGCTCGATGAGGTCGAGAAGGAAGGCGACGCCGTCCGCTGGGTCAAGCGAGCGATGGACAAGGGCGATCGGCTGATGGGCTTCGGCCACCGCGTGTACCGCGCCGAAGACCCCCGCGCCCGCGTGCTGCGACGCACAGCGAAGGAGCTGAAGTCGCCACGGGTCGAAGTCGCTGAAGCACTCGAGCAGGCCGCGCTCAAGGAGCTGAAGGCTCGCTACCCCGATCGGGTCCTGGCCACCAACGTCGAGTTCTGGTCGGCGGTCGTACTCGATTTCGCCGAGGTGCCAGCGCACATGTTCACGGCGATGTTCGCCTGCGCTCGAACTGCTGGCTGGAGCGCCCACATCCTCGAGCAGAAGCGCACCGGTCGGCTGATCCGGCCATCTGCGATCTACACCGGCCCCGCCTCGCGGCCGCCCAGCGACGTCACAGGTGAGTAGATGACAACTGGCCACATTGGTCTGCTCGGCGGAGGTGTCATCGGAGGCGGATGGGCCGCACGGTTCTTGCTGAACGGGCACAACGTGGTGATGTTCGACCCCGATCCGGAGGCGCCTCGCAAAGTTGGCGAGGTGCTGGCCAACGCCCGTCGCGCCAACGCCAAATTGACCATGGTGCAATGGCCGACGGAAGGCTCGCTGCGAATCGTGACGACCGTGGAGGAAGCCGTCGAAGGCGCCCACTTCGTTCAAGAGAGCGCCCCGGAGCGACTGGAGTTGAAGCAGCAGTTGTTCGCTACGGCGAGCCGGATCGCCGGTCCCGACGTGGTCTTCGGATCGTCGACATCAGGTCTCCTGCCCACCGAAATGCAGCGCGACATGGTGAACCCGCAACGGCTCGTCGTCGGCCATCCGTTCAACCCGGTGTATCTCATGCCGCTGGTCGAGGTGTGCGGCGGCGCGGCGACGTCGGAAGACACCAAGCAGCGCGCCGCCGACGTCTACCGCAGCATCGGCATGCACCCACTGATCCTGTCGAAAGAGATCGACGGATTCGTCGCCGACCGGCTGATGGAGGCGCTGTGGCGCGAGGCCTTGTGGTTGGTCAACGACGGTGTGGCCACGGCGGCCGAGATCGACGACGCGATGCGGTTCGGCCCGGGACTGCGCTGGAGCTTCATGGGCACGTTCCTGATCTACCGCATCGCTGGCGGCGAGGCGGGCATGCGCCACTTCATGGCACAGTTCGGACCGGCGCTGAAGTGGCCGTGGACGAAGTTGATGGACGTGCCCGAGTTGACCGACGAGTTGCTCGACACCATCTGTGCACAAAGCGACGCTCAGGTCGACCTGCAAACTCCAGGGTTGTCGATTCGCGAGTTGGAGGCGCTGCGCGACGACTGCCTCGTC
>JANOJI010000252.1:0-5640 GCA_031408175.1 Ilumatobacteraceae bacterium | reverse complement strand
TGGCAAAACCACCGTCCTGCGGATGATTGCCGGGTTCGAGCTGCCCACCGGCGGGGCCGTGCTGTTGCAAGGACGCGACGTCACCACGCTCGCTCCGTATGACCGCGACGTCAACACCGTGTTCCAGGACTACGCACTTTTCCCGCACATGACCGTGCAGCAGAACGTCGAGTACGGGCTGAAGGTGAAGCGAGTCGACAAGACCGACCGCCGCCGGCGAGCGGGCGAGATGCTCGACGCCGTACGCCTGAGCGAGTACGGCGGTCGCCGTCCCGACCAGCTGAGTGGCGGACAACGCCAGCGTGTGGCTCTGGCCCGCGCGCTGGTCAACAGACCCAAGGTGTTGCTGCTCGACGAGCCGCTCGGCGCGCTCGACCTCAAGCTCCGCGAGGAGATGCAGGTCGAGCTGAAGGTCATCCAGCGCGATGTCGGCATCACGTTCGTCTTCGTCACTCACGACCAGGGCGAGGCGCTGTCGATGAGCAGCCGCATCGCAGTGTTCAACCACGGTCGCATCGAGCAGGTCGGCACCCCCCGAGAGATGTACGACCGACCCAGTACGTCGTTCGTCGCCGGATTCGTGGGGTCGTCCAACGTCTTGTCAGCAGAACTCTCGCGTCGACTGATCGGCGTCGATGCCGTGCACTCGGTGCGTCCGGAGCGCATTCGCATTGTCCGCGACGTGACGAGTGACGCCGAAGCCACCGTCGAAGGTGTCGTCGACGACGTCCAATTCCTGGGGGCCGATTGCCGGCTGTACGTCCGGCTCGACGACGGCACCCACCTTCTCGCCAGTGTGCCGAGCGACGGTCTCACTGGCGTGGCCATCGGCGGACCTGTCCGCCTGGCATGGCCGCGATTAGTGGCCGCTACCGTCGCCGATACCGATATCTCCAAAGGGGGAGACCAATGAAATCAACACGAATGGCAATGGCGCTGTTCACCTCGTTGAGCCTGCTTGCCGTGGCCTGTGGCGACGACGAGCAGGACGCCGGCACGACCGCGGCAGCCACCACACCGGCGGCAGCCGACACCACAGCTGCAGCTGCGGAGACCACAGCTGCACCCGCGGAGACCACGCCGCCCGCAGCAGACACCACGCCGCCCGCAGATGAGATCGACTACATGTGGACCCCGAACGCCGACCTCCTGGCCGGCGCCGAGGGTCAGGTCAACATCGTCGCCTGGCCCGGCTACATCGAAGACGGATCCACCGACGAGGCCTACAACTGGGTGACGCCGTTCACCGATATGACGGGCTGCGCAGTCAACGTCAAGCTGGGTTCGACCAGTGATGAGATGGTGCAACTGATGCAGAGTGGCGAGTACGACGGCGTGTCGGCATCCGGTGACGCGACGCAGCGCTTGATGAGCGGTGGTGAAGTCGTCGAGCTCGACCTCGCGGAGTTCACCAGCTACGGCGACATCTTTGAAGGACTCAAGGACAAGCCATGGAACTCGCTCGACGGCAAGCCGATGGGCATGCCGCACGGTCGTGGGGCCAATCTGTTGGTGTTCAACACCGAAGCCTTCCCCGACGGTCTCGACTCGTGGAGCGTGATGTTCGACGGCGGCACGGTGGCCGATCAGGCCGTGTCGGTGTACGACAGCCCGATCTACATCGCGGATGCTGCGCTGTACCTCATGGCGACCCAGCCGGATCTCGGCATCACCAATCCGTACGCACTCGACCAGGCCCAGTTCGATGCGTCGATGGCTCTGCTCGAAGAGCAGAAGGCACTCGTCGGTCAGTACTGGACCGACTATCTGGTGCAGGCGGCATCATTGGTCGACGGTACCGTCCTGGCCGGCACGACCTGGCAGGTTGTGGCCAACTTCGCTGAGGGCGGCGGGGCCAAGATCGATGCCGTCAAGCCCGTCGAGGGAGCAACCGGCTGGAGCGATACATGGATGCTGTCGTCGCAGGCCGCGAATCCGAACTGCATGAAGCTGTGGATGGACTGGATCTCGTCCCCATGGGCCAACTCTCAAGCGACCGAATACTTCGGCGAGGCACCCAGCAATGCCAAGGGTTGCGCACTGACCGCTAGCCCGGATCACTGCGCGGCATTCCACGCGGAAGACGAGCCGTACTGGGCCGACGTGTGGTACTGGACCACCGCCACCGAGGAATGTCTCGATGGCCGAACCGACGTCACGTGCGTGCCGTACACCGAATGGGTCAACGCTTGGAACGAGTTCCGGGCATAGACATGCCGAACACACCAGTGGGGGAGGCCGCAATGCAGCCTCCCCCACTGGGGCGCACTGTCAGCCGATTTTTTCGAGGTCATCGCCGGCTGGCACTCGCCGGACTCCTCACGCCACCTGTTTTCTGGCTGCTGTTGGTCTATGTCGGATCGCTGATCTTGCTGGTGTTCGCCGCGCTGTTCAAGCTCGATCCCAGGTCGCAGAAGCCCACCACCAGCTTCACACTCGACAACCTGCGCGCCTCGTTCACCGAGTGGTCGGTGTTCAAGGTGGTCTTGCGCACGGTGCTGATCGCAGGAGGGGTGACCGCGCTCTGTCTGTCGGTGGCTCTGCCGACGGCGTTCTTCATCGCCAAGATCGCCCCGAAGTGGATGCGTCGCGGACTGATCGTGTCGATTCTGCTTCCACTGTGGGCGGGCTACCTCGTCAAGGGCTACGCATGGCGGGCGATGCTGTCGCCGGCCGGCAACTCGTTTGCAGCCGAGGGCAGCGGTGGCGGCGGGTTTCTGGTCAGCGTCTTTGGTTGGACACCCGGGTACGGGCGCACCGGTGTGATCCTGGCGCTGACCTATCTCTGGCTGCCGTACATGGTGCTGCCGATCTATGCCGGGCTGGAACGATTGCCGGCGTCACTGCTCGACGCGGCCGGTGACCTCGGCGCTCGGCCGTTGCGGACGTTCCGTACGGTGATTATGCCGTTGCTGTTGCCGTCGATCGCGGCCGGTTCGATCTTCACGTTCTCGCTGTCGCTCGGCGATTACATCGTCCCGCAATTGGTCACCGACGGAAAGCAGCGGGTGATGTTCGGTACCTTCATCAACAGCACGCTGGGCGCGCCCAATCAACCGTTGGCAGCTGCGTACACCCTGTGGCCGTTGCTCATCATCATCGCCTACCTGTTCGCCATGAAACGCCTCGGCGCGTTCGAGAGCGTCTGACCGATGGGTACCTCGCGACTCTCCAAGTGGGCGCTCGGGCTCATCACCGCTGCGACGTTGGTGTTCTTGTACACGCCGATGCTGGTCGTCGCCCGGCTGTCGATCAACAAGGCCAACTCGGTTGCGTGGCCGCCAAGGGGTTGGACTCTCGACTGGTGGCGGGAGGCATGGAACAGCGACGGGCCCCGCGACGCGCTGCTCAATTCGGTCAAGGTCGCGCTCGCAGCAACGGCCATCGCGCTGGTGCTCGGCACGTTGGGAGCGTTTGCCATGCAGCGGTTCTCGTTCTTCGGCAAGAACGCGATCTCGTTCCTGATGGTGCTGCCCATCGCGCTGCCGGGAATCGTCACCGGCATCGCCCTGCAGAACACGTTCTCGCGTCGGATCAACCTCGGACTGTTCGACTTCTCGGTCGGACTCGGATTCCACTCGCTCGTCGTCGCCCATGCGACGTTCTGCGTCGTCGTCGCCTACAACAACGTCATCGCCCGGTTGCGACGTTCGTCTCCGAACCTGCTGGAAGCCTCTGCGGATCTCGGAGCCCATGCCACACAGACGTTCCGTCTGATCACCTTCCCACTGGTGCGCTCGGCGCTTGTCGCCGGAGGCATCCTGGCGTTCGCGTTGAGCTTCGACGAGATTGTCGTCACCACCTTCACCGCGGGCGCGGGGTTCCAGACGTTGCCGCAGTGGATCCTGGCAAACTTCAGCCGGCCGAGGTTCATTCCCGTCGTCAACGTGCTGGCGACATTCGTGATGATCGTCTCGATTCCGCTCGCCTGGCTGGCCCAGCGACTGAGTGGTGGCGGTGACGGAACGGCCTGACGGCCGGCGATAGCGTGATCGCGCCATGCCGTGGATCTATCTCGTTCTCATCGCTGTCGTACTCGTCGTCGGGCTCGGGGTCGTCGTACTCAATCGTCGTCGCAGCGCGGCATCGTCGTCCGTTGTCGAGTCGCCTCGGCGCGTCACCACGCCGGTGCCCAGGGCCGTTGCACCGGAAGCACCACTCGCGCCGGCCGAGCCCGAACTTGCCGAGCGTCCCACCTTCCGCAGCCGCATGTCGAAGGCGCGCAGTGCCTTGTCCGGCACGTTGCTCGGCATTCGCACTCGAAGCGGCATCACCGACGAGACCTGGGACGACCTGGAGGATGCATTGCTGCGCGCCGATGTCGGCTTGCGCGTGACCGATGAACTGCTCGGAGGTTTGCGCGTGAAGGTGAAAGCCAAGGAGATCACCGAACCTGTCCAGTTGCTCGATGCGCTGCAGGCAGAGATGGTCGCTCGGCTGTCGCAGTCGGACCGTTCGTTGCGCTTCGACGATGTTCCTGGCGGTCCGAATGTGTGGTTGTTCGTCGGGGTCAACGGCGTCGGTAAGACCACGACCATCGGCAAGGTCGGCGCCCAGCAGGCCGCCCTGGGGCGATCGGTGTTGATGGCCGCCGGTGACACGTTCCGCGCCGCCGCCGTCGAACAGCTTGCCACCTGGGCAGAGCGCAGCGGTGCCGAACTGGTGCGAGGCAATGAGGGCGGCGATCCCAGCGCTGTCATCTTCGACGCAATCGAGAGCGCAACGGCCCGTCGGATCGATCTCGTCCTGGGCGACACCGCCGGTCGGCTGCACACCAAGACCAACCTCATGGACGAACTTCGCAAGGTACGTCGCGTTGCTGCCAAGGGTGCCGGGCAGGTCACCGAAGTGTTGCTGGTGGTCGATGCCACGACCGGACAGAACGGTCTCGCCCAGGCTCGCGAGTTCGGTGACGCCACAGAGGTGACCGGCGTCGTGCTGACCAAGCTCGACGGTTCGGCCAAGGGTGGCATCGTGTTTGCGATCGAGACCGAACTCGGCCTTCCCGTGAAGCTGGTCGGCCTCGGTGAGTCGATCGGCGATCTGGTCGAGTTCGACCCCGTCGAGTTCATCGATGCGCTGGTCCGAGAAGATTGATGATTCCTGGAACCGCGGCGCCATCCGAGGACGTCAAACAGACATGATTCGCTCACGCCGATTTGTCCTTGCCACTCTCGCCGTCGTTCTCGGGCTCAGCGCCTGCGGCGATCCGAACACCACTGCCCCCCTCGCCGATCGGCCACCGGTGATCGAGCTCGCCAGCGGTCAGTCCGGTGGTGCGGTCGCAGCGCCCGCTGAAGAACTCGATGCCGCGTCCGCAGCCGACTCGAAGATGGCTTTCATGCCGGTTACCGAGTTCGTGTACGACGGCGAACTACCTGCGCTCGACGGCCCGTCCGGGTCATGGTTCTTTGCCGCCGGGCAGCAAGCCGATCTCGAGCGGATTGCGGCGTTGGCTGCGTCGCTCGGTGCCGAAGGTGACGTGCGCACGCTTTCCGCCGATCAGGGTGGCGGATGGGCCGTTGGGCCCGAGGACTACAGCGCGCCGGTCTTGAACGTCAGCTCCGACGGCATGCTGACCTGGTACTTCAGCGCCCCGCAGACTGGCGCGATCGACCTCGGCTGTGCCACGTCGGGCGT
>JANOJI010000153.1:0-7776 GCA_031408175.1 Ilumatobacteraceae bacterium | reverse complement strand
AACTGGGGGTGGATGTGGTCATGAGGGGAATTCCTTTATGGTTGTTGGCCGTGGATGCAATGACCAACAACTTGCTGGAACTCACTGTGCGCTAGAAGCGCTGCACTCGACCGCGGGTACGTGTTCGTAACACCGCCGTCGAACAGACTACCGCTGAACTGGTCAAACAGGGCGGATGCCTACGGCAACGGCTCGATGCCGATTGCTTCAACCGGGTCGAGACCGAGCATCGGACGCCTGATTCGCTGGTACGGGATCTTCTTCATATCGAGAGTCGCGCTGCCGGGCCCATCGCAACGAACGATGCAGGCGGCGATCGGGGCGAACCCGCCCATGAAGTGCTGCATGCTCTTCACGACCACGATGTGTCGGCGGGTCACGTCGATGCCGTGCTCGGTGAAGCAGTGCGGGCTGAACACCTGCTGGCGTCGAGCGGTCAGCACCACATCGATGCCGTCGATGCGAACGGCCGCCGACTTGCCGAGCGGTTCACGCGGCGGCCCCTGACCGAACAGGGCTTGCATTGCGTCGACGCGGACGGAGATGACCTCGACATCTGCATCAATCGGTGCCCCGGAGAGCCGGCCGGCCTTGCCGCCGATCCGAAGCGGCAGTTGCGCTCCCACGCCGGCGTCGTGGCAGGCGCGCACTGCCATCGGATCCCAGATCATTCCGACGGTGGCGTTGGTGATCCCACGTTCGATCAACTCGGCGAGGATGTACGTCGAGTCGCTCGCCGCGCCGGCGCCGGCGTTGTCGGAGCGATCGGCGATCACGACCGGTCCCGTGGGCTGGCGAAGTGCCTCGTCGATCGCCTCGCCGACGCCGAGCCCGCTCCACGTGTTGCCGACGATCATCGCCAAGAAGTCGGTGGCGACCTCGTCGGCCATCTGCTCGGCGAGCGCTTCGTCGTGGTCGGTGATCACGACGACCGAGGCCCCTGTGAACGGCGTGTCGGACCCTTCGAACCCGTGATTGGCGGAGACCATCAGCACTCCGGGCTGTCGCTGGGCGTCGGTGATGCGGAGCACGAACGATCGCATCGGCTCGTCGGGCGTCGGGAACACGCCAGACGCCGGAACCCGTCGGGCACGAGTGACCGGGTGCATCTCTCCCGCGGCGATGCCACTCAGCACCGGCAACATCTCGCCGGCGCGTTCGCCATAGTCGATATGCGGGTACTCGCGGCACGACACGGTGAGATCGGCCGCCGCGCACATGGCGGAGGTGACGTTGGCGTGCAGATCGAGGAGCACACCCATGGCGACACCCGGCCCGATGATCTCGCGGGCCGATGCGAGGATGGCGCCCTCGCAGTCGTCGACCCCGTCGGCCATCTGCGCACCGTGCAGGCACAGTAGGACGATGTCGACGGGCATCGCCGCGCGCAGGCCGTCAAGAATGTGCTCGCTGATCTGCCGCCATGCTGTCGCCGTGGCCGGCGAACTCGGCTCGGCATTGAAGAACGGTCCGGCGGCCACTTCCATGTTGGCGGCCTCGGCAAGTCGGCACGCTTCGCCATATCCAAACCCGTCCGCGTCGTCGGGCTTGTCGGTAGACCAGTTCCACTGCTCGAACGACCGCCACGACGTCGGAATCGGCGAGAACGAACTCGACTCGTGCTGCACCCCGGCGATGTAGATCCGCATGACCCTCGACGGTAGTTCCCGTGTGATCCGATGCCGCGTCTGCGGCGAATGACGGTCGAGGAAAGGGGAACACCTATGTCCACCACCACCACATCAGTACACGTGACGACGGTCGCCGAGATCTACGCCGCCTTCGGTCGCGGCGACGTGCCCTTCATCATGGATTGCCTGGCCGACGACATCGTCTGGGAAAGCGGCATACGCGCCACTGACCTTCCGTGGCTGCAGCCAGGAACCGGCAAGCAGCACGTCGGCGAGTTCTTTGCCGCGGTCGGCCGGGGCCTGGCCTTCAGTGTGTTCGAGCCTCAGGTGATCGCAGCTGACGGGGACACCGTCGTGGCAGTGATCCGCGAAGCCAGCACGATTCTCAGCACAGGCAAGCCGGTCGAGGAAGACCTGTATGCCCACGTCTGGAAGTTCGATGGAAGCGGCAAGGTTGCCTCATTCCGCCACATCGGGGACTGGGCTCGGCACGAGGTTTCGTTCAGGAGTTGAGCGGAGGTCGCCACTGCGGCGAACCGAATCCGAAGCCGGCGGCCTCGATTGCCGCGGCAACCTGGAACGTGCTGATGTCTTCGTATGTTCGCCCGACGATCTGCACACCGGTCGGCACGCCGTTGGCGGCACGTCCTGACGGCATCGACAACACAGGGCAGCGGCTGAACAGGTTGAACGGAAAGGTCATCATTGCTTGGAGGTAGTGCGGTAGCTCCTGCCCGTCGATCATCACTGACTCGTCGACGAAGGATCTGCCCGCCTGCAACCCGGTGATGGCGATCGTCGGGCACAACAGCACGTCGATTTCCTCCAACAGGCGGCCGAGCGGATCCCAAAGCGCGGTCTCCTCGACGAGACCTTCGTAAAAGGTCATCTCGGGGTTCATCGTCGTGACGAAGGCTCTGGTGTAGTCGTTCAGCATGTCGCCATACCGGGCCTCGACCTCACCGATGCCAGGACCGAAGATCGCTGCGAAGTGGGCTCGCATCGCTTCCCAGAAGCGGTCGAGCGTCCACGGCAGTTCGACATCGTCGACCTTGGCGCCGGCGCTGCGAAGTGCATCAGCGACAGCGTTGGTGTTGGCGACGATCTCGGCGTCGACCGGCCAGTCACCCAGCGTCATGCTGAGGCCGATTCGTAGACCATCGATACCCATGAAGTCTCGAGAGATCTGCGGTGGATCGCGGAGTGACACGTTGTCACGCCAGTGTGGCCCGGCGATCACGTTCTCGAGCAGGGCGCAGTCGGCGACCGTGCGGGCGAGTGGACCGTCGTGGCAGTACTGGTCGAGGTGATATGGGGCCAGGCCGGGTACCCGGCCGAACGGCGGCTTGAAACCGACGACTCCGGTGAACGAGGCGGGGATGCGGATCGATCCAGCGATGTCGCTGCCCGTTGCCAACGGCGCGTAGCCCGCGGCGAGCGCTGCGCCCGACCCACCCGAGGATCCTCCGGGCGTGAAGTCGGTGTTCCATGGGTTGCGGGTAACACCCCAGAGCTTGCTGTGGGTGAACCCGGCGCAACTGAACTCGGGGGTTGCGGTACGGATGTGGATGATCCCGCCGGCATTCTGGATTCGCTCGATGATCGGATGGTCATACTCGGCGACCTGGTCGGTCAGCGGCAGGGATGCCTGCTGCCACGGCCGCCCGAGCATCGGTTGCTCCTCCTTGGTCGCGACGCACAGGCCTTCGAGAGGTCGGGGTGTTTCACCTTTGCCGAGGTACCGCTGCTCTGCGGCACGTGCCTCGATGCGAGCCTCGTCGTAACGACGGTCGACGACCGCGTTGAGCACCTCATCGTGTGTTTCGATCTGCTCGATCAAACCCTCGAGATGTTCCACCGGTGACAGGTCACCGCTGCGGAACAAGTCGAGCGTCTCGTACGCGGATCGGTAGTGCATCTCAGGCATCGGGCAAGTATTGCCGAGTCACTCAGCCACCCAATTGATCAGGCGACGATGTTGACCATCCGGCCGGGAATCACGATGACCTTCTTCGGCGAGGCCCCGGCCAGTGACGCAGCAACCTTGGCGTCGGCCAGTGCCGCTGCCTCGACGCCGGCGGCATTGAGGTCGGGAGCGACCGTGATGTGGCTGCGAACCTTGCCGTTGATCTGCACGGGGTACTCGACGGTGTCGGCGATCAGCAGTGCGGGGTCGGCGACGGGGAAGGTTTCGTACGCAATCGAGTCGATGTGTCCGAGCTTGGACCAGAGTTCCTCGGCGACGTGCGCCGCCAGGGGCGCGACCATCAACACCAGCGGCTCGGCGATGTCGACCGGACAACCGCCAAGTTTGGTGAGGTGGTTGTTCAACTCGATCAACTTGGCGATGGCCGTGTTGAACCGCAGCGAGTCCATGTCGTCGCGAACACCGCTGATGGTCCGATGCAACAGCCGTTGGATCTCGGCGTCTGCCGGCGTTGAGGTCAACGCGAGCTCGCCCGTTTCCTCATCGACGATGTTGCGCCACAACCGCTGCAGGAAGCGATACATGCCGACGACATCGCGGGTCTCCCAGGGGCGCGACGCATCGAGCGGACCCATCGCCATCTCGTACAACCGCAACGTGTCGGCGCCGTAACTCAGACAGATGTCGTCGGGGGCGACTGCATTCTTGATGCTCTTGCCCATCTTTCCCCACTCGCGAGTGACCGGCTGATCGCCGTGGAAGTAGGCGCCGTCGCGCTCCACGACCTCGGTGGCCTCGACATAGATCTCACGCCGATCCTTGTACGCGGCAGCGAGTATGTAGCCCTGGTTGAACAGTCGGTAGTACGGCTCCTTCGACGACACATGGCCGAGGTCGAAGAGTACCTTGTGCCAGAACCGTGAGTACAGAAGGTGCAGCACAGCGTGCTCGACACCGCCGACGTACAGGTCCACGCCACCCGGATGCTGGTGACCGTCGTGGCCCACCGCTTGTGGGCCCATCCAGTACTTCTCGACCTCGGGGTCGACGAGTCGCTGCTCGTTGGTCGGGTCGAGGTACCTCAGTTCGTACCAGCAGCTGCCCGCCCATTGCGGCATCACGTTGGTGTCGCGTCGGTATGGCTGGGGACCATCGCCGAGGTCGAGTTCGACGTTGGTCCACCACTCCAACCGGTCGAGCGGGCTCTCCGGATTGGAGAACTCGTCGTCGGCATCGAACGTACGCGGCGAGAAGCTGTCCGTCTCGGGAAGCACCAGCGGCAGCTCGCTGTCGGGCAAGCCATGGGGGTTGCCGTCGAGGTCGTACACGATCGGGAACGGCTCGCCCCAGTAGCGCTGCCGGCTGAACAGCCAATCCCGCAGCTTGTAGGTGATGGCCGCCTGACCGTGACCATTGGCTTCGAGCCATTCGTTGGTCAGGCGCTTGCCGTCGGCGACGCTGGTGATGCCGTTGAGGTCGAGCGCACCGTTGGAACTGTTGACATACGGAGCATCTCCGACGAAGGCGTTGTCCCACGTCGAGGTGTCGAGGCTCTGCTCGGGCGGCTGCTGGATGGCAGGGATCGGCAAGCCGTAGAGGCGAGCGAACTCGAAGTCGCGTTGGTCGCCGCACGGAACGGCCATGATGGCCCCGGTTCCATACCCCATCAGCACGTAGTCGGCGATCCAGATCGGGATGGATTCACCGTTGATCGGGTTCACCGCATAGGCGCCGGTGGTGACCCCTGTCTTCTCGCGGGTGTCGTCCTGGCGGTCGATGTCTTTCTTCGATGCCGCCTGGTGTCGGTACTGGGTGACCGTCTGGCGACGTTCGGGGGTCGTGAGTGAATCGACCAGTGGATGCTCGGGGGCGAGCACCATGAACGTCGCGCCGAACAAGGTGTCGGGCCGCGTGGTAAACACCGAGATCGGGCCGGCTGGCGACTGGAAGTGCACCGCCGCGCCCTCGCTGCGCCCGATCCAGTTGCGCTGCATCGCCTTGATGGCATCGGTCCAATCGAGCAGATCGAGGTCGGCGATCAGTCGATCGGCATACGCAGTGATGCGCATCATCCATTGGCGCATGTTGCGCCTGAAGACCGGGAAGTTGCCGCGGTCACTTCGACCATCGGCGGTTACTTCTTCGTTGGCGACGACGGTGCCGAGACCTGGGCACCAGTTGACCGGTGCGTCGCTGACGTACGCCAGACGGTGTCCTTCGATGATCATGTTGCGCTCGGCTGCGGACAGGTCGGTCCATGCCCTGCCGTCGTCGGGCGTGCGCCGACCAGATTCGTACTGATCGATCAATTCGGTGATCGGTCGCGCTCTGCCGCCATCCGGGCCGCCATCCGGGCCCGCATCGGTGTCGTACCACGAGTTGAAGATCTGCAGGAAGATCCACTGCGTCCATCGGTAGTACTCAGGGTCGGTGGTGCTGATGCTTCGCCGCCCATCGTGGCTGAGACCGAGGCGCCGAAGTTGCCGGCGATAATTGGCCACGTTGGCATTGGTCGTGATGGCGGGATGTTGCCCCGTCTGAACGGCGTACTGCTCGGCCGGTAGGCCGAAGGCGTCGAATCCCATCGTGTACATCACGTTGTAGCCGGTCATTCGCTTGTACCGGCTGTAGATGTCGGTGCCGATGAAGCCCAACGGATGGCCGACGTGCAGGCCCTTGCCCGACGGGTACGGGAACATGTCGAGTACGAACACCTTCGGACGCCCGGCAATCGCGGCCGGGTCCGCCAACGGCCCAGCTGGATTCGGAGTCTCGAACGTTCCGTCGGACTCCCATCGATCCTGCCAGCGAAGTTCGATCTCCTGGGCAAGCGCGCCGGTGTAGCGGAACTTGGGGGCATCATCAGGGGTCGCGGGGGCCGGGTTGGCGGGCAGGGTCATGAACCAAAGATTCTACGATGCGGCGCGGCGCTACTACGGTTGCAAATCATGTCCTCGCGCACCGGGTCGTCGTATGTGGGGATCGTCGACCGCATCATTGCCGCAACCGACCGACCCACCGGCGTACGTTTCGTCGGTCCGTCTGTGGCACCTGCCTCGGGAGACTCGTTCGTTCCGTGGCGCGAGATTCACGACGACGCCAGGGTCGTCGGCGCCGCCTTGCAGGCGCGTGGCCTGGTTCCCGGCGACCATGTGGCAATTCTCGGACTGACGTCGCGGCAATTGATGACGATCATCCAGGGATGCTGGTTGGCCGGCGTTGCCAGCATGGTGCTGCCTCTGCCGATGCGCATGGGTTCGCTGGACGCCTTCATCGACTCGACGCGGACCCGTATTCGCCACGGCGACGCCAAGCTGGTGTTGATCGACGAGCTGCTCGCCGCGTTCTACGAACGCACCATCGGTGATCCGCCCATCGAGCTGATGGCGACCGTGCTGCCGGGATCCTCGACCGCACCCGGCGGCGATCGCCTCGAGATTCCGGCCCACGATCCCGAGCGCTTGGTGATTCTGCAGTACACCAGCGGATCGACCAGCGACCCGAAGGGCGTGATGATCCCCGACCGCGTGCTGGCCGCGAACATCGACGCTTCGTGCAGCGCAGCCGAGCTCGGCGAGGCCGAAGTGATGGTGTCGTGGCTGCCGCTGTATCACGACATGGGTCTGGTCGGCTTCTTGTCGATTCCGATGACGAACGGCTGTCAGCTCGTGCAGGCCGCACCGCAGGACTTCCTGGCGAAACCCGGCAACTGGATGCAGTGGATCAGCGACTGGGGTGGCACCGCGACTGCTGGGCCGAACTTCTCGTGGGTGTTGGCGACTCGCGCTCTGGCCCGCATGCGCGATCTCGATCTGTCGTCATTGACGCTGGCACTCAGCGGCGCCGAGCCGGTAGACCCGACCGCTGTCGAGGCATTTGTCGCCGCGGCCGAACCGTTCGGGTTCAAGGCGACCGGCGTCTTCCCGGCGTTCGGCATGGCCGAGCTGGCGATCGGTGGTGTCTTCCCGCCCCGCCACCGAGGAATGGTGTGCGACTCGGTCGACCGCGTCGTGTTGGAGCGCGACCGTATCGCCAAACCACTCGATCTGGCCGATGCCGAAGAAGAACTACACGTGCGCTGCATCCCGTTCCTCGGCAGGGCCGTTCCCGGCCTGGAGATGAGGGTCGTCGACCCGCTGTCGCGCGCCGAACTGGCCGACCGACACGTCGGCGAACTGTTGCTGCGCGGCACGTCGGTGACACCCGGGTACTACAAAC
>JANOJI010000117.1:0-2136 GCA_031408175.1 Ilumatobacteraceae bacterium | reverse complement strand
TTGGTGCAGCGCCATCACCCGACCCTGCATGGATGGCTCGGTCGCCTGTTGCACGGCGACGGTGTTGATCGATTGGAAGCACGCCGAGGCGAAGCCGAGCGGGATGCCGAGTAGGACGAAGGTCGGGTAGCTCGGCGCGGCGGAGAACACGAGGAGCATGGCGCTGAAGCCGGCGAGGGCCAGCGCGAGCGTCCGTCGCGGGTTCGGTGTGATGCCGGCGGCGTAGATGCCACCGAGGATCGATCCGAGTGCGCTGACGCTCATCGCTGTCCCGACGGCGCCCGCTCCTCGATCGAATCCGAACCGCACCATCGAGGGGAACGTGGTCTGGAAGTTGAGGGCGACCAGGCCCACGACCGCCATCACCACGAGCGGGCGACGCACGTCGGGGCGGTGCCGAACGTAGGCGACGGCCGCTCGCAGGTTGCCACCGGCCCGGGCACCGATCGGCCGGGGCACAAGCCGGCTGCGGCTGATGCTCGCCAGAGCGATAAACACGGCTGCGTATGACACGGCGTTGGCGTAGAAACAGGAGGCGACGCCGGTGACCGCCACCATCGCACCGCCCAGCGCCGGGCCGACGAGCCGTGACACCGACATGGTGGTGCTGTTGGCGGCTACGGCGCTCGGCAGGTCGTCACGTCCGACGAGCTGGAACAGGAGGGCCTGCATCGCCGGTCGCTCGACGGCCAGCACCAGACCGGACAGCAAGGTGAGGGCGTAGATCACCCTGAGGTCCGCGGTCCCGGTCGACACGATGAGGCCGAACACCAGTGCCAGGGCTGCTGACACGGCTGACGTCATGAGCAGCAGCCGGCGGTTGTCGACTCTGTCGGCGAGCACGCCGGCCGGCGCTCCGAGGAGGAGCAGCGGCAGGAACTGCAGCGCCACGGCGATGCCGAGGCGATCGCTACGGCCGGTGAGGTCGAGCACCAGCCAGGTGACTGCGAGCGCCTGGAGCCAGGTTCCGACGCTGGAGATCACTTGACCGGCGAAGTAGCGCCGGAAGTTGGCGTGCTGGAAGGCGACGAAGCGCTCCATCATGAGTCCTGGCGGATCAGCAGGGCGGTGCCGATCGCGACGGCGGCGGCAGCCCAGCAGCCGATGACCGCCGCGTTGCCCACGTTGGAGAAGGCGGCAGCGAGGGTCTCAGGCGTGTCGGCGGCTGAACGGGCGCCGAGCAGGCCGTAAGCGGCGGTGAACGGCAGCAGACGGGAAACGGTGGCGGGGGCCAAGCCGCGCACGAGGTTCTCGACGGCGAGCGCCCAGACGAGAACGGAGGTCACTGCCGCCGCACTATGGCGCACGATGAGGCCGACGCCGAGGCCGAGCACCGATGCAAGCGTGGTGAGCACGAGTGCCCAGGCCACACCCGTGACCGCTCCCGACGTGTCGCCGGTGTCAATCCCGCTGGCGATGCCGCCGACGAGTCCGCCGACGATGCCGAGGGCGCCCATGGCGAACCCGAGCACTGCGGCGATGCAGGCCTTCGCCCCGACGATGATCGGCTTCGATGGACGGGAGGTCAGTGCGCCGGCGAGCGTGCCGTGTTGCACCTCCGACGTGAACAGCAGGGTGCCGGCGACGACGGCGAACAACGTCGTGAGCCAGGTGGACACGAGGAAGGTGTTCCCGATGGTGAAGGGCAGGTGGTCGTACGGGTCGGTCTTGACGACCGCACCGAGAATCAGCGACATGCCAACACCGGTCACGATGGACACGCCGACGAAGATCGGCGTCGCCCGGATGGAGCGGAGCTTGATCCACTCGCTACGGATGGCAGCCCTCAGGTCGCGGACGATGGGCGACGGGCCTGAGTTGCGGTTGACGGAGGTGGGACGGAGGAATGTGGTGGTGTTCATTGGGGTCCTTTCGGGGTTGTCGTGGATCAGGGGGGGTCAGGCGGCGACGTAGTGAGCAGCGTCGCCAGTGAGGTCGAGGAGGATGTCCTCGAGGCTGAGGGAGCGGTCTCGGTCGAGGGTCTCGGCCAGCGGCTCGGCGGTGATGAGGCGGCCGTTGCCGACGACCACCAGGTCGTGGGCGAAGGTGGAGAGCTCGGCGATGAAGTGGCTGGAGACGAACACCGTTCCGCCGGCGTCGGCGAAGTCGGTGAGCATCGTGCGGAGCCAGCGAATG
>JANOJI010000089.1:0-14630 GCA_031408175.1 Ilumatobacteraceae bacterium | reverse complement strand
GGTGTGCGATTCGCCAAAGCTGGCGCCGCATCGGGCTGACATGCAGGCCCGACTGAGCCAGGCTTGCGGAGCGCCGGTCACCGTCAAAGGGCGGCGACCGGAAGGATTGGGCGCTCTCGGGCGCCAGGAAGGCATTGCCTGCTGGGCGGTTGCCGTGATGACGAGGGAGTAGTACTGATGGCAGCACGACAGGCAAGCGGTGCCGGTGGACGGCGGGGTGCCCAGCCGCGCGCGGCCGCGCCGAAGGGTCGCGGAGCGAAGCCCGCGGCGCAGGGCCGCGCTGCGCCCGCGCCACGTGGTGCAAAGGGTCGCGGAGCGCCCGAGCGGTCGTCTCGGCAATTCGCCTCGCGAGGCGCTGGACGCACGGGACGCATCACGCCGACCGGCGAGGAACGTCGCAAGCCGGACAAGACTCTCGGTGGCGAGCAGGTCGAGGGCCGCCAAGCTGTGCGTGAACTACTGATTGCTGGCAAGCGCAAAGTGCAAGAGGTCTGGGTCGCAACTGATCTGCTCGACGGCGAGTCGGCCAGCGACATCGTCACCGACATCGTCGAGATCGCCCGCAGCGTGCGTGCCCCGGTGCAGGAGGTCAACCGCAAACGACTCGAAGCGAAGGCGCGCAGCGAGGCGCCACAGGGTGTCATCGCCTTTGCCGCGCCACTGCTCGAGACCGACCTCGCCGATCTCATCAAGCGCCGTCCGGGTCGCGCCCCGTTCCTTGTGGCCGTCGACGGCGTCACCGATCCGGGCAACCTCGGCGCCATGCTGCGGTGTTGCGACGGAGCGGGCGTCGATGGTGTCGTGTTGCCTCGCCACCGCGCGGTGCACATCACGCCCACCGTCGCCAAGGCCGCAGCGGGCGCCGTCGAGCACGTACCCATGGCGCTGGTCGGCGGTCTGCCTGCGGCCTTGGCCCGCATCAAGGACGCCGGGATCTGGGTGATCGGTCTCGACGACGGCGCCGACCGCGATCTGTTCGACATCGGCGACCTCGCGGTCGAAGGGGTCTGCCTGGTGCTGGGCGCCGAGGGTGCCGGCCTGTCGCGCCTGACACGCGAACGATGCGACTTGATCGTCAGCATCCCCATGCTCGGCCGACTCAGCTCATTGAACGTCAGCGCCGCAGCCGCGCTCGCGACGTACGAGATCGCCCGGCAACGCCGCACGTCGTAGTGATCGACGCAGGCGCCGACGATCAGCCGGCGCCGATCAGCCAGCCAGGGTATCGACCGGCACAGCAACCACGGTCGGCTCGATCTCGGGTAGTTGTTCGGCGGGGATCACGGCAGTGTCGATCGGGATGACCACTGGCGGGAGCAGTGTCGTCGAGGTCGACGAGGTGGTCGTCGAGTTCTCGGGCTGCTCGAGACACGTGACTTTGACGACCTCCTGTTGTTCGAAGCTGAACGTCGACGTGCTGAGACTGCCGCCGAACCGCTGGACGAAGTCGTTGAGTCCCGCTGCGTCGCAGTTGCGCTCGACCACCTCGCTGCGAGCGACCTCCCACCCGTTCGACAGCAACACCCAGTTGTCCTTGCGCACCTCCGTCACGCCCGGCAGCAGCAAACTGGCGCGTTGGGGGTTGGGAATCAACGAGAACCAGACCACGGCTTCACCGAGCAGGTCGGCGGCGACCACACACTGGTTGATCTCGGCCAGCCTGCCGCACGTGATCTGGCCCGGTGTGCCGGCTCGAACCATGATGGTGCGTGTCGCGTCGAGCGCCAGTTGCATGTCGCCGTTGGCCACACCATCGACCATTGCGAACCCGGGGGTGGCCTGCACGCTGTAGACCGGCTGCAACAGATTGATGCGATGCTCGGCCGTGGCAGCCGTGGCCGGCTGTCCGATCACCGCGACGCTGTCGTCCTGGCGAACCAACACGTACCACAACCCGTATGTGAGGCCGATCAACGCCGCGATGGCAAGCCAGAAGCGGAACGAGACGAACTGCCGCATCGGGGCGAGGTTAGGTCAGCCGAGCCGGCTGGCGGTGGCGGTCGCTGCTCGACCTGCAGCCTCACCAATCGCGTCGAGCACGTCGTCGGTGTGGCCGAGGCCGACGAACAGCGTCTCGTATGCGCCGGGCGCCAAGGCGACGCCCTCGGCCAACATCGCGTGGAAGAACGTGCGGTAGACCTGCTCGTCGGTGGTCTTCGCCTCGACAAAGTTGGTTGGTACGTCAGCGTCGCCGAAGTACATGCCAACCAGGGTGCCGACCACGGGGAAATGGGCCGCAATGCCGGCTGCGTCGCAGGCCTCGGCCAGCAGTGACGACAGGCGCTGGGCTCGGGCGGCGAGCTCCACATACACGTCGTCCGTTAGTTCGTGTAGTGCAGCGCGACCCGCGGCAGTGGCCAACGGATTGCCGGCCAGCGTGCCGGCATGAAACACAGGGCCGAGCGGCGACAAGGTCTCCATGATCTGGCGCCGACCACCGACCGCACCGATGGGCAGGCCACCCCCGATCACCTTTCCGAATGTAGTCAGGTCGGGCACGACGTCGTACTTGACCTGAGCGCCGCCATGACCGAGCCGGAATCCGGTGATGACCTCGTCGAACACCAGCAACGCACCCACTCGGTCGCACTCGGCGCGTAGGCCCTGCAGGAAGCCCGGTGACGGTGCAACAACGCCCATGTTTGCGGCGACCGGTTCGACGATGACCGCGGCAACTTGATCGTCGAGTTGCGGGACCACGTTGTACGGCACGACCAGCGTGTTGGCCACCGCGCTGGCGGGCACGCCAGCAGTACCGGGCAGGCCCAAGGTGGCTACGCCGCTTCCTCCCGCGGCCAGCAGCGCATCGGTGGCTCCGTGGAAGTTTCCGTGGAAGATCACCAGACGGTCGCGGCCGGTGAAACCACGCGCCAACCGCACGGCTGTGCTGGTGGCCTCGGTGCCGGAGTTCATCAGTCGAACCATGTCGCAGCTGGGCACGCGCTCTGTCATGGCCTCGGCCAGCAGCATCTCACCCGGCGTCGGTGCGCCGTAGGAGGTGCCATTGGCGGCGGCAGTGCTGACGGCCGCTGTGATCGCCGGGTGCGCATGACCGAGGATGATCGCCCCGTAGCTCTGCACCAGATCGATGTAGCGGCGACCCTCGACATCCCAGATGTATGGCCCCTCGGCGCGTTCGACGATGTACGGCGTGCCTCCGACGGCCTTGAAGGCACGGATGCTGGAGTTGACCCCACCGGGAATGACCCGGCAACTGCGCTCGAAGAAGTCGGCGTTGGTGCTCATTGCTGTGTTTCTGCGAACCAGCGGGCCAGGTAGGTCAGGATCACATCGGCACCGGCTCGCTTGATGGCCGCGAGGTGCTCGACGGCGACGGTGTCGTGATCGATCCAGCCGTTCGCCGAGGCCGCTTTCAGCATCGCGTACTCGCCACTGACGTGGTACGCGGCGACGGGCACGTTGACGTGGGCGCGCACCGCGGCGATGACATCGAGATACGACAACGCCGGCTTGACCATCACGATGTCGGCACCTTGAGCCAGGTCGGCATCGACCTCGACCAGCGCCTCGCGCACGTTGCGGAAATCCTGTTGGTAGCCCTTGCGGTTGCCGCCACTGGCGATCTGCACATCGACAGCATCGCGGAATGGGCCGTACAGCGCGCTGGCGTACTTGGCCGAGTACGCCATGATGGCCGTCGAGGAGAAACCTGCCGTATCGAGCGCCGTGCGAATCGCCCCGACCTGGCCATCCATCATCCCGCTGGGAGCTACGACATGGGCCCCCGCCGTGGCCTGAGCAATGGCGATACGACCGTAGATCTCGAGCGTGGCGTCGTTGTCGACCGATGTGCTGGGATCATCGGCCGGTCCGTCGAGCACGCCGCAATGACCGTGGTCGGTGTATTCGTCCATGCACAGATCAGCCATCAACACCACCTGATCGCCAACATCACCCGCCAGATCCGCCAGGCACAATTGCACAATTCCCTCAGGATCGAACGCATTCGAGCCGATGGAATCCTTGGTGGACGGCACTCCGAACAGAATCACGGCACCAATGCCGAGACTGACCAGCTCGCTGACCTCGGCGCGCAAGCTGTCGCGGGTGTGCTGCACCACACCAGGTAGCGAGTTGATCGGCTGCGGTTCGTCGATGCCCTCACGCACAAAGAGTGGCGCCACCAGGTTGGCGACATCGAGCCGTGTTTCGGCGACGAGATGCCTCAGTGCAGCAGATCTGCGCAGTCGTCGGGGGCGTGAAACAGGAAAGTTGCCGGCCACGACCGGGCATCGTAGGCCGTTCACGGAAGGATTCATCGGGTGAGCCACGACAATGCAGCACACGACCAGCAGACCACGGGTACGCACCTGCTCGCAGAGGTGATGCACGCTGTCGAGCAACTTCCTCACGACCCTTCGGCCTACCCGGCGATCTACGACCTGGCGGTGACCTGCGACCAGTCGGGATTCTTCGAATCGTCGTTGGTTCTGTACGACCGTTGCCTTCGGGTCGCCGAAACCGACGAGGAACGCCAGACGGCGTATGCCAATCTGACCGCGGCCTACCGAGCCGCTGCCGCCGCGGAACCTGATCCGGCGCGACGAGGCCGTCACCTGCGCGACGGTCTCTATGCGGCCACCGCTGCGCTCGACCCAGCGGGCAATCAGCAAGCGGGCCCGACGTGCATAGCCCTGGCTCACCGAGCTGTGCTGTTTGCCGAGATCGGTCATCACGATTCGGCTCTCGCCGACGCTGCCCGTGCCAGAGCCCTGGCGCTGCAACATGGCATGCGTCGTGAATTGGTGGTCGCCGCAGTCGGAGAGGTGATCGCTCGCTGGCACTCGAAACTCGACACGACGGTCTTGACGCTGATCGACGAAGTGAGAATGCTCGCCGACGATCTCGACGTCGAGGATTGTCTCGGTCCGCTGTGCGCCGTCGAGGTCGATGTGTTGTGGAGCATGGGCCGCAAGGACGATGCCCGCGCCGCAATGCAGCGCTACGTCGACCACCTGAACGCCAAGTTGCGTTGCCAGACGGCTGATCGGTGGGAGCACGTTCGCGCCGGCGTCGACCGCCTGCGCCAGGCGTCTGCGGGCGAGGCCGATGCGTTGACCGGCTTGCCGAATCGCCAGTTTCTCGGCCGATGGCTGCCGGAGGTGTTGTCGGATGACGCTCCGGTGTGCATCGCGGCGTTGAACATCGACGCCTTTGGCTTCGTGAACGATCGTTTTGGATACGAAGCCGGTGACAGCGTGCTGCAGGAGATCGCCGCGGTGCTCGAACGGGTGTGTCGCCGTGGAGACTCGGTGGTGAGAACAGGAGGAGACGAGTTCGTGATGGTGCTCCGCGACGCCTCCCCCGGCGACGCCAGGATTGTCTTCGAACGAGTTCGCCAGCTGATCGCCGCCAGATCGTGGTCCGCGCTGCCCGGCGACGCGCATGTCAGCGCGTCTGTCGGTGTCACCGTCGGTAGCGGCGCAGCGAACGCGAGCAAGCTCCTCACCACCGCCAACGATGCGCTCCGTCAGGCGAAGTCGGCCGGCGGGGATCGCATCAGCTTTCGTTGAGCCCAACACAGGCACGCGTCACAGAAAGCGGCTGGATTGACGCCTACGGCAATGCGACCGCCAGTAGCGTTGCTGCGATGGCTGCCCAGGCATGGTTCTCGCGAGGCGATATCGAGGTCGTGCCGGGTACGTCGGCCGTCTTTCAACTCACGATCGTCAACCTCGGCGATACCACTGAATCCTTCTCACTCGCACCGGTAGGTCTCGCCGCCGGTTGGACCACGATCCGACCCGGCACGGTCACGTTGTTCGGCGGCTCCCAAGAGGTTGTCGACGTCGAGGTGCACCCTCCGCTGCTCCCTTCGACGACAGCCGGTCCAACCGCGCTGACGGTTCGCATCGTGCCCCAAAACGACCCGGACGACGTCGGGTCATCCGAGACAACATTGCAGGTTGGTCCGACATTCACCCGCCGACTGCACATGTTGCAGCCCGCGCTGCGCGCACGGCGCACAGCGGTGTACGAGATGATGCTCGAGAACCAGGGCAACACCCAGGCATCGTGCCGGCTGCACCTGCTCGACCCGACCGGTCGCGTCGATGGGGATTTCGATCCGCCAGCGGCAGGCGTCGAGCCGGGAGCAAGTTCGCTCATCCGTTTGAAAGTGCACGCCAATCGACTGCAGTGGGAGCGTCGATCGCGCACGGTGCAGTTCACGATCGACGCAGATCAGCCTGGCTGCCCAACGGCCAGCGCGCCGGTCACGTTCGTGCAAGCCTCGATGGTGCCAGAGCGGCTGTTCGTCCGGCTGTTGGGGTTGGTAGCGGTGGTCGTCGCGCTTGGCGCGGTGTGGTTCGGAATCGTCAAGCCGGCGGTTCGTGACGCCGCCGATGAGGCGATCGCCGAACAGCTTCCAGCGGCAATTTCCTCGACATCCGTGGTCACATTGACCCCGGTCGTCTCCAACGATTCGGTGCCGGTCACAACCGTGGTGGTTGCGCCACCAGCCAACGTCGACGAGGGCACGTTGTTCAGCAGGATGCTCGCCCCTGCAGCCCCGGCCGGCCAGACGGCGGCGGTCACCGTCGAGGTTCCCGCCGGCACGACGTTCCAACTCACCGACTTCGCCGTGCAGAACCCCGACAAGGACGCAGGAGTGGCGGTGCTGATGAACGGCTCGACGCCGATCTACACGCTGGCGCTCAGCGACATCATCGGCGACAAGCGTGTCTCGTTGGTTTCACCGATCGAAGTGCTCGGCGGTACTTCGCTGGTGTTCCAGATCGCGTGCAGCGGCGGAGGCGACCTTTCCGGCAACTGCACCACCTCGATGCTGGTGTCGGGCCGCATGGTCGCCGTCGCCCCCATCATCCCCGGCGGCTGACAGCAACCGGCCACCGCTGTCAGCGATATGGGCCGTATGCGCAGATCCCGATAACAGCGATCAACACGACCCGTCCCGTTAGGGGCCGGGCCAGTCGGGCGAGGCGGCGTCGAAATCCTCGACGGGCTTGGCGATGACACGCAGCACGGCGGAAGCGGGTTCGGTACCGGTGCCGGGAGTCTGGGCGACCAGCAGGCGATCACCGGGGCGCTCGTTGGCGGCCACTGGCATCGAAATCAGGAAACTGCCGACCTTGTCAGTCTCCACTGTGGTGCGTTGGCCGGCACCGTCGGCCCACAACAACGTCACGGTCGCATTTGGGGCGAAGCCCGTGCCGCCGATGCCGACCTCCTTGCCAGCGGCTACATCAATCGCAGCGGTCTGCATTGTCGGGGTGTAGTGGGCGTCGCCGTCGACGAGCGCACTGGTGTACTGGCCGGCGTCGGTGGCCACGACCACCGTTGCCGAGCGATGACCAGCCTCCTGAGGGACGAAGATGACGTCGACGGTGCATCCGGCACTGATCTCGAGCACGACACCACGACACTTCGTCCTGACGATCTTGAAGTCCTTCGGGTTGGCCCCTTGGATCGCGACGCCGGTGACCGTCGCCGGCACCAGGCTGACGTTCGAGATCAAGAACGTGTTCGAATCGCTCGTGTCGCCAACGGTCAGCGGGTCGAAGTGGTGATAGCTCCCTTGGTCGGCTGCCAGTGCAGGCAGGCCTCCTGCCCCGCTGATCTTCGACTGCACGTTGAGCGCCCCGAATCCGGCCTCCGATATCTTGATGAGGCCGTTCAGTGGACCTTCCACGCTTGGCGTCAGGATCACCGCAACAGCGCATGATCCACCGGGCGGTACGGCATACCCCTCGAGGCATTCACCGAAGGTGATACCGAACTGAGGATTGGTTGATGTGACCTTGTTGGGGACGAACGAGCCTGGCCCGGCGTTGTACAAGCGCACGAACCACTCCGAGCCTGGCAGGCCGACGATTCCGGTGCCGACGTTGATGTCGGCGATCGACAGTTGAGGCTGCTGGGTGATGCCGACAACCTGGCGAAGCGAGTCGGGTGTCGGTACGGCGAGCGGGCTGAAGGCGGCACCAGCCAGGGTGTCGAACACGATCACGCGTCCGGTTGCCGACAGCTTGGGGTGACCGTTGGCGGCCGGGGCCGGTGTGACCCCGTCGGTCAGGACAGAAGCACGATAGATCTCGGCAACGTCGACGTCTGAGACCATGATGTCGCCATCGGTTGCGGTGCCGCCGACTGCTGGGCGCGTGGTCAACAGGTTGGTCGACCTGGTCACAAATGCGACTTGGCTGCCATCGCTGCTGATCGCCGGTTGCGTGGCACCGAGGTCGCTGCCGATGATCTGGGGACTGATTGCGGCCGGCACCCGGCTGACCAGCACGACGGTGTCGTCGAGGCGGTTGTAGCGATAGATCTGCGGTGGGCAACTGTTGATGCACGGAGGCAGCGACGCGCCGAGCACCAGATTGACGGCAGTCGAGGTGAAGGCGACATACGTACCGTCGGCGGAGATGGCCGGCGACGACGCTTCGCCGTTGACCGTGCCGTCCATGCCGAGCGATGCCCGCTTGACAGCGCTGTTCGGGTCGGGATTGAGGCGGTCCCACACGTATACCTGTGCGCTCGCGAACTCGCCTGGAACCGGGCCAGAGCTCCAATCGGGAACGGCCTTCGACGAGTTGGCGTCGGAGGTGAACGCAACGAACTGACCATCGTCCGACACCGACGGTTCGCGCAACCCGATGTAGCGATAGGTGGTGTTGGGGGCTGCGGTCGGCGTGCCGGCCACGGGCAGGGCGTGGCCCGGCTGCCCGACTGGGATGGTGAGATCGACCACGATGACAGTAGCGAGGTCAGGTTGGGCTGCGTCGAACTGATGTGTGAAGGCGATCACCGAACCGGCTCCAGAGATCGCCGGTGGGAACCGCGGGTCGACATCGTCGGCAGCGGCCGGATTGTCGCCGCGGAAGGCGGTGGTGGAGATCAGTTCCCAGCTGTTGGCCGAGCCGCCACAACTGGGCAACTGCATGCGATACACGTCCCACCGGTCGCCGGTGTCATCGTCGCGGAACAAGTCGAACGGCACCTCCGTGAGCACCGCGACGTAGCAGCCGTCGCCACTGATCACCGGGAACACACTGTCCCCGGTGCGAGCACCCGGCAACGGTTGGGTCAGTTCGATCTCGCCACCGTTCGAGCGATCACGCAGCCACACGGTGCTGGCGCGCTCGTCACCCTCCGTTGCCGGGGGACCGGCAAACACCACGAACTGGCCGTCTCCGGACACCGACGGGTTGGCACCGGCCTGCGATTCGACCGCGATGGTCGGGCCCTGAGCGAGGCTCAGCGGTAGCCGCGTCTGCGCTGCGACATGCGTGATACCGAGCGCGGCAATGATCGCGCTGGCCATGGCTGCAAGCAGCCAGCGTCCGATCACCCCTGTGCGCTTCATCGTGCCCTTACCACTTCCGTCGACCCAGCCTGGTGTAGATGCTAGTTCCCGTCCGAGAGATACCTGCTCAAGACGACCAACATCCCATATATCGAATGATCGGCAGCTATGGCCGAGATCTTGAGTCCGGCGCGCTCGGCGGCGGCCGCAGTTTGCTTGCCGATCGCGATCGTCACGGGTGGGGTGCGCTTGCCGAACACGTGCACCCACGCCCGAGCCGCCGAGCCGCTGGCGAACAGCACGGCGTCCGCGGCGAGGGCTGCGAGCTGGTCTTGGGTCGACGGTGTTGTCGGTACGGCTCGGTACGGGCGGACAGCGATGACCTCCCAGTGACGTTCGACCAGGCCGTCGACCAGGGTCGAAGCCGCATCGACAGCCTGCACGACCGCGACGCGACCGGGCCCGTTTGGAAAGACTTCGACCAGTCCACCAGCGCTTTGCGTGTCGGCGACAAGATCGCAGCGAGGCAGCGCTTCAGCGGTTGCCGCCCCGACTGCGGCAAGCTTCGGGTCCGAGGCTGCCGCGCCCAGCAACCGCGCCACGCGTTGGGCTCCGTTGGGTGACGTCACGACCACCCAGTCGATGCCGGCAAGGTCGAGCGCACACAACTCCGCCATTCCACGCGGGTCGTCGACGATCTCGATCATTGGGATGACGAGCGGTATTGCCTCGAACGAGGTGACGAGCTCGGTCGTTGCTGCGCTCTGATCGGCAGCGCGTGTGATCACGACTGTGCGTCCGGCGAGCGCCTTCATATCAACCAATTGTGCATCGATCGAGCGAGTTCGACGCTGCGGCTGACGGCCGCCTCATGATCGTCGGGTAGCGCGACTGTCTCGGTCAGATACCGGCTGCGGTCATCTGAGGCGAGAAACGCTGTCAGGGTTCGATCCATCGCGTGGGCGCCGACCGGCAACGAGCAACCGCTGCCCAGCTCGGCGAGGTATGCCCGCTCGACCTCGACGGATCGCCGAGTGGGCGCATGATCGACAACGCCGAGTAGTTGAATCATCGTGTCGTCGTCTGCGCGGCACTCGACTGCGACGCAGCCCTGACCTGGACTTGGTACGAATGTCGCCGGCGGAAGGTACTCGCTGATCTCGCTCAGCAGTCCGAGTACCTCGAGTGCCGCCGCGGCCATCACGATCGCTCCACCGCGTGGCACTTTGCCGAGCCGGGTGTGGATGTTGCCGCGTAGCTCGAGGAACTCGAGGTCGGGCCGAACCGCGGCGAGCTGCGCACGCCGACGGACTGATCCGGTGGCAACGGGTGCGCCGATCGCCAGTCCATCGATGGTGGAGCCGATCAGCACGTCTTGAGCGTTTCGACGCCGGCAGAAAGCGGCGATCTGCAGACCATCGGCGGCTATCGACGGCAGATCTTTTGCCGAGTGCGCGGCCATGTCGGCGTCGCCGCGCATCAGGACGCGCTGGAGCTCCTTCACGAACACGCCCTGGCCGCCGATCGCATGCAGCGGGATGTCGGCGTGCTGGGTTCGATCGCCGAAGGTCTCGACGAATACCAGCTCGACACGCAGCCCCGGGTGAGCGCTCATCAAGGCATCGGCGACGACCTGCGATTGGCTTCGGGCTTGAGCGCTTCCGCGGGTGGCCAATCGCAGCGGCCGGTCGCCGTGCATCAGTGTCAGCCGAGGTCGAACAGGTCGCGGACCGTCGCTGCGTTGCGTTCGCCTTGCGGCGTGCCAGCGTCGTCTTTGAGCTTGACCGTCGGGTTGTGCAACAGCTTGGCGATGATTCCTCTGGTCACGGCTTCGACTGCGGCGAGTTGCACTGCGTCGAGCGACGCGAGACGTGCGGTGAATCGCTCGATCTCAGATTGGCGGATCTCCTCAGCTCGCTGGCGCAGCTGGGCGACGAGCGGCGCCGCCTGACGAGCGGTTGCCTCGATGCCGAACCGTTCGACTTCTTCGGAAACGATGCCGTTGACCAGGTGGGCTTCCTCGGCGCGGAGCACCAAAGCTTGCCCGGCCCAGTCGCGTAGATCGTCGAGATTGAGCAGCGTCACGTTGGCGATGCTGGTGACCTCGGGGGCGACATCGCGTGGTACCGCAATATCGACGATCAGCAGTGGTGAGGTTGATCGACTGCGTGATGATTCGACGAGTCCGAAATCGATCAGCGTGCCTCCGGCACCGGTGCACGTCAGCAACACGTCGGCCTCGGCCAGAGCGGCCGGAAGGTCGGTGAAGGGAACGACACCACCGCCGATGCGTTTGGCAAGATGATCGGCGCGTGCGACTGTGCGGTTGGCAACAACGATGTTGTTGGCTCCGGCGTGGATCAGTGCCGTGGCGATCCCCTCGCCCATTTCTCCGGCACCGACGACGAGCACGCGCCGGCCGACGAGCGAGCCGAGTCGTTCTGTGGCCATCTCGACGGCAGCGCCACTGACCGAGGCGGTTCCGCGACCAATTGACGTCTCGGTACGGGCCCGCTTGCCGGTCTCGATGGCGTGGCGGAACAAGAGGTTGAGCGTAGCTTTGGCGCCACCCTCATGTTGGGCCAACTCCCAGGCTGAGCGAACCTGGCCGAGGATCTCGCTTTCGCCCAGCACGGCCGAGTCGAGCCCGGCGGCGACCTCGAACAGGTGTGTCACGGCAGCGTCGTCGTGCTGGCTGTACAGGTGGGAATGCAGTTGGTCGGCGTCGAGACCGCCGAGATCGCACAGGAAGTCTCGGATGTCGCTGAATGCGCCGTGGAAGCGTTCGGCGACCGCGTAGATCTCGGTGCGATTGCACGTACTGAGCACGACCGCCTCGCGAATGTTGTGGCGAGATACCAACCCGGCGATTGCCTTGCCCTGCTCGTCGGGCCGAACGGCGAGCCGTTCGAGCAATGACAGCGGCCCAGTGCGATGGTTGACACCGATCACGACAATCGACATGATCGCTGCTTACGCGCTCGCCGGTCGTGTGGTGCCGACAGCGTGGATGGCTCCACCGGCGCGCCGTTGCTCGTGATAGCTGAGGATCTGCAGTTCGACAGCCAGGTCGACCTTGCGCACCTCGATTGCCCGCGGGACGGCGAGCACGACAGGTGCAAAGTTCAAGATGCTGGTCACGCCGGCGCGCACCAGCCGATCCGCAGCGTCTTGTGCTGCGGCAGCCGGAGTGGCGACGACGCCGATGCTGACACGCTTGGTCTGCACGATCTGCGGGAGTTCGTCGATGTGGCGAACGCGAACGCCGCTGAGCACCGAACCGACTTTGGTGGCGTCGATGTCGACGATGCCGGCGACGGGAAAGCCGCGTTCACCGAACCCGCCGTAGCCGGCAAGGGCCTGGCCGAGATTGCCGGCGCCGACGATGACGACCGGCCAGTCGTGAGTGAGGCCGAGCTCGCGGCGGATCTGATACACGAGGTAGGCGACTTCGTAGCCGACCCCGCGGGTGCCGTAGCTGCCCAGGTAACTGAGATCCTTGCGGACCTTTGCGGCGTTGACGCCCCCTAATTCGGCCAGCCGCTCGGACGAGATGCTGTCGACGCCTTCGTCGCCTTGCTCGGTCAGGATTCGTAGGTACACGGGAAGCCGAGCAACGGTGGCATCAGGGATGCGTCGGCGCGTGCGTTCGGGAGCCATATCTCGCACAAACGTTAGGCATTCGTGCACACGTTCACAAAGCAGCGGGGCATCGCGACGCAACATTTATCAAGATTTTCTGTCACGTCACTCCCGTCCCACCACCCGCCGCAAGTATCGTCGCGGGGCGATGGACGCTGCCCTGGCCGCCTCTGCGACGCTGGTTGCCGTCGGCTTTGCGCTGAGCACGCTCGATCGTTGGATGCGCCGTCGCCGCCCGCACGATCTGGCCTGGTCGGCCTCACTCGCCCTGTTCGCCCTCGGTGCCGGGGCGCTGTGGTGGGCCGAGACCCGCGGCTGGAGTCTGGCGACCTTCCGGGTCTTCTACCTGGCCGGGGCCGTGTTGAACGTGCCGTGGCTGGCGCTCGGAACTGTGTATCTGGTGGCCGGACGGACGATTGGTGATCGTGTGCGGTGGTGGTTGGTGCTGCTCACCGGTCTCAGTACGGGCGTCGTGTTGTTCGCCCCGACCCGCACCACTGTGGCAGGCACAGACCTGCCGACCGGCAAGGACGTGTTCGGCGTTGCTCCCAGGGTGCTCGCTGCGGTTGGGTCAGGTGTCGCCGCGCTGGTGATCATTGTCGGGGCGTTGTGGAGTGTGTACCGGCTGGCGCGACGGCGTGAACCGGCGCTGTCGGGCGTTCGTCGAACGGCCTCCTCGCCCACTCAACTGGTGGTTGGCAACCTGTTGATCGCGCTCGGCACCATCGTGTTGTCGGCGAGCGGCACCGTGGCCGGTCGACTCGGCAAGGACACAGCTTTTGCGCTCACCCTGCTGGTCGGGATCGTCGTGCTTTTTGCCGGATTCCTGGTGGCATCGACGATGCCTCGGCGGACGGTCGTGGCCTTACGACAGCGAGCGGCGTAGCAACTTGCCGCTGACGCTGCGCGGCAGTTGGTCGACGAACAGAACTTTCGCTGGGCTCTTGTAGCGGGCCAGGCGATCGCTGCACCACGAGATCAGCGTGTCCTCGTCGACAGTCATGCCCTCTCGCACAACAACCCATGCTTTGACGGCTTCACCGGTATGCGGATGTGGTACGCCGACCACGCCGACTTCAGCCACAGCCGGATGCTCGGCGATCACGTCTTCGACCTCGGCCGGATACACGTTGAAACCGCTGACGATGATGAGGTCCTTGGCGCGGTCGACGAGATAGAGATAGCCGTCGTCGTCGGTCACCGCGATGTCGCCGGTACGCAGCCAGCCGTCGGGCGTCAGCACCCGCGCAGTCTGCTCGGCATCGTCGAGGTAGCCCTGAAACACGTTGGGCCCCTTCACCCAGATTTCTCCCGAGTCGCCTTGCAGCACGTCGTCGCCGGACTCGTCGACGATCCTGACCGTGATGCCGTTCAGCACCTTGCCCACCGATCCGATCTTCATCGGCAGACCGGCAGAACTGGTGACCACCGGCGATGCCTCGGTGAGCCCGTACCCCTCGGCGAGGTCGACTCCAAAGCGCTGCTGCAGGCGGCGGATCGCCTCCTCGGGCATCTTGGCCGCGCCGGTGAGCGCCAGACGCACGGTGGCGAAACTGTCGGCGGGGGCGTCGTCGCAATGACTGAACGTCAGCCACAGCGGCGGGGCCCCGGGTATGACCGTGACCCGGCGTTCACGGATCGTGTCGAGGGCGGTCGATGGATCGAAGCGCTGGATCAGCACGATGGTGGCACCATTGGCCAA
>JANOJI010000048.1:0-2847 GCA_031408175.1 Ilumatobacteraceae bacterium | reverse complement strand
GGGTCGCGGGTTCGAATCCCGTCGTCCGCTCCATTTGAAGCTCTGGTCAGGGTACACGTTCTGCGTTGGTAGAGCGGTGGTTTCGTTTAATCCGTGAGCACACCGACTAAACCTCTGTGTGTGCTGTCCCGGTTCATAGTGGACATGTTGGCTCCGGTAGGTGTGTTCCGGATTGTGGACTGGCTCCGGTAGCTGGGCGACAGTGGTTCCGGTAGCTGTGTTACACGTGAGGGTCCGCGTTTGGCGGTGCTGAGCCTTCTTCGATGGTGACGTTGTCGTTGCCTATCTGGGGAGGGTCGTCATCGTGTTGGTGGAGTTGGGGCTTGTGGAGCTGCGTTATCAGGCGGTGCTCGAGGTGGTGAACCAGGGGGCGACGGTCACCGATGTGGCGGTGCGTTTCGGTGTGACGCGCCAGACCGTGCATCGTTGGTTGCGTCGCTATGCGGCCAGGGGTTTGTCTGGTTTGGCGGATGGGTCGGAGCGGCCGTTGTCGTGTCCGCATCAGATGCCGGCGGTGATCGAGGCTCGGATCGTCGAGTTGCGACGGTCGAACCCGGGGTGGGGTCCGCGCACGATCCTGTTCCGGCTGGAAGCGGAAGGCGTGTCGTTGCCGGGGAGGTCGTCGGTGTATCGATGTCTGGTCCGTCACGGGTTGATCGAACCGGAGGCTCGACGTCGCAAGAAGGCCGACTACAAGCGGTGGGAGCGGTCGCGGTCGATGGAGTTGTGGCAGATGGATGTTGTTGGTGGGGTGCGTCTGGTCAACGGGTGGAAGGCGAGCATCGTGTCGGGGATCGATGACCATTCCCGGTTCGTGATCTCGGCTCATGTCGTCGAGCGGGCGACGGCACGACCGGTGTGCGATGCATTGAGCAAGGCGATGCGCTCGTTCGGTGTCCCACAGGAGGTGTTGACTGACAACGGCAAGGTGTTCACCGGCAGGTTCGGTCCTGGCAGGGGTGAGGTGTTGTTCGATCGGATCTGTCGGGAGAACGGCATCAAGCACATCCTCACCGCGCCGCGGTCGCCGACCACGACTGGCAAGGTCGAGCGTTGGCACAAGACGATGCGTCGCGAGTTCTTGAACGGCAAGGTGTTCGAATCGATCGCCGACGCCCAGACGCAGCTCGATGCGTGGGTGCGCGAGTACAACTACGAGCGCCGCCATCAAGGCATCGGTGACGTGGTGCCGTGGGAACGGTTCCGTCTCGCAGCTGGCGAGCCGGTCGATCCAGTCGAGCTCGTCGACGAGCCGGTGACCACCCGCCGTGTCGGTCAGACCGGCAAGATCAGTTTCGCCAGCGAGCTCTACCCGGTCGGGGTGTGGCTGGCCGGTGAGACAGTGGAGGTTTCCGTCGCTGATGGGCTGGTGTCGATTCATCATCGCGGTGTGCTGGTCGCGACCCACGCCCAACGACACCGTCCAACCGACGAGACCAAGGCGTTGGCGCGCAAGGTCAAAGCCAAGCGGCCACGCCCGCGCCAAGCGACAGTCGGCCAGAGCGTGACTCGCAAGGTCGATTCATCGGGCAACGTCAGTTTCGCCGGCACGAGTTATCGAGTCGGTCGGGCGAACATCCGCCGCCAGGTCCAAGTCGCGATCGTCGGCGCCACCGTGGAGATCTCCGCCGGCGGCGAAGTGCTGCGAGTGTGTCCGATCCGTCACGACCGCAGCCGCGAGCACGGCGCCTTCGCCAACGCCGGCGGCCGACCCTCCAGAAGCAACGCTGCCTAACCCATCACCGAGGTGTAACACAGGTACCGGGGCCAAACCGGAACACGGGTACCGGGACTTGACACCGACTAAACCTCTGCGAAACTCCGCAGGGTGACCTTTGCTGCCTGAGCTGTACGACAACACCACACCCCGGTCAGGCCCTACCAATCAGGGTCAGATCGGCTCGGAGTGGAGCGGTTTCGGGAGCACGGCGCTTTGATAAACATGCGGCAGCAACGGGAAGGAGCCAGGCAGTGCCGAAGCAGTTCATCAATCCCCCGAACCACCACGAGCCGATGGGTTACTCGCACGCTGTCAAGGTCGACAACACGGTCTACGTCGCCGGGCAGATCGCCTGGGACGCGCAGGGGAATTTGGTCGGCCCGGGTGACATCGAGGCGCAGGCGGTTCAGGTGTTCGAGAATCTGAAGCGCGTGGTCGAGGCGTCCGGCGCCTCGCTGGAGGATGTCGTCAAGACGGTCGTGCTGATCACCCACCCTGCCTACCGTGAGGCCTACCGCAGCGTACGCTCGCGCTACCTGAAGGAGCCGTTTCCCGCCAGCACGCTCGCAGTGATCGACAGCCTCGCCTTCCCGGACCTGCTCATCGAGATCGAATGCGTCGCCGTCGTCGAGTAACGCGAACGACCGGTCGGGCCGCCTGAGCGGGGAACACACCGCCTGGCCCACGCCACCAACGAGTCGCCGGCACCAACCGCCCGTGGGACATCTAGGACGGAGTCGATGCCGCAGAGGACGGCGGTTTCGCATTGCGCAAGTTTGGTCTGAATAGGTGATGATCCTAACGTAATTTCGGGTAGCATGTTCGGTATGAAGATCAGCGCACAGAAGGCAGCCGAGTTGCTCGGTGTCTCGCGCATGCAGATCTCTAGGCTCGTATCCGCGGGGGAGATCAAAGCCGAACGATTCGGCAATGCGTTGCAAGTCGACCTCGACTCTCTCCACCGATATCAGGATCTGCGCCCCGGACCCGGACGACCGGCCCACCCCGACGTGGCATGGGAGATGCTCGGCGACGCGAAGCCGCGTGGGCTCAGAGATCTGCATGCGTTGGCCATCGCGGTCCGCCGTCGTGCCGATCGCCACGAACTCCGCGTCCTTCCGGGGTCC
>JANOJI010000044.1:0-7778 GCA_031408175.1 Ilumatobacteraceae bacterium | reverse complement strand
CCGACGCCGGAGACGCTGGTTCCCGCCTCCACCACACCGTGACGACGTCCGGAACGAGTGTTTGCCGCGCCCCCGGGTGGGCGCCTAGCACTCGTTCGGCGTGGGCTAGATGCCTTTGGCGCCCAGAACGACGGCGAACGTGCGCACGATGATGCGCAGGTCGATCCACAGGTTGATGCGGCTCACGTAGCGCATGTCTTCGTCGAAGCAGTGGATCAGGTGGATGCCCGACGCTCGGTGGGTCACCTGCCATTCGCCGGTCAGCCCGGGTCGCACCAAGTGGCGTGGGTGTGCACGCAAACCGTAGTCGTCGACCTTCTCGCTGAGTTCGGGCCGTGGCCCAACCAGGCTCATCTGGCCGCGGATCACGTTCCACAGTTGCGGCAGTTCGTCGAAGCTCAGCCGGCGCAGCGTGCGACCGAACTGGGTGAGACGAGGGTGGCCAGATGTCTTGTGGCTCGCCCGGCGGTCTTCGTCGTCCTGGTCGACAGACGCATGCCGCATCGTGCGGAACTTCAGCATCACGAAGTTCTGGCCGTTGCGCCCGACGCGCGCCTGGCGATACAGGACGCCTGGACCGAGCTTGATTCGCACCATGCCGGCTATCACCAGCAGCACCGGCAGCAAGACGACCAGCGCGGTCACGGCGAGAACGAGGTCGACACCTCGCTTGCAAAATCGCTGGTAGTAGCCCGGTTGGGCTGCGTCCCGCGCGTACCAGTCCTTGACCACAGGCATGGAGGAACCGGCGGAGCCAGAATAGTTATGTACCTCAAACATCCGTCCCAACCTTCCGTCCTTGCCGTGCATCGTGGCGGACGAAATGGGCAGTCGCAATAGGAGAATTGACTTAAGACGATGGTCGGGAGGGAGCATCTGAGCCGCCGATAACCTCCACGCACAGGGAGCGCGTGAACCCTCTTGGAGGCGGAGATGAGTACTCGACGACAGCGCATCCGTGCGCTGAATGCTTCGCAGTGGCGAATTGTTGCCACATCGGTGGTGCTGCTAGCGCCCATACAGCTGATGCTTAAGTCCCGTGGATTGAAACGCACTGCGGGCTTTCTCGCCAGGCGGTCGGATAGACCCAAGCGCGCCCTGGACCGTCAGATGGCGACCTCGATGGCCGAGGCCGTGTCTCTCGTAGCCGGTCGCAAGGTGGTCGGCGCGCTCTGTCTTGGGCGGTCGCTGTTGCTGTGGTATCTGTTGAGGCGCCGGGGGATGGATGCCGAACTGGTCGTCGGCTCCAACGCCGCTGTCAACGATGCCTGGATGGCTCATGCGTGGGTCGAACTCGACTCGCAACCGGTCAACGACGTCGCCGACGTTCGCCAGCACTACGCCAGTTTTGGTCTCGAGCTTCCTCGCCTCCGGTCGTCGGCAACTGAGGCGCCAGGCGGGCGCGGATAGCCTGCCCAACGTGCCGACCGACGACTTGCAGTCCGTCGTGCTGCGGTTCGGATTGCACGACTCGCCGCCCGCGGTGCCCGTCGAGAACGGATCGTGGGTCGAGCTGCTCGCCTGGGCGAAGGCTCACAATCTCGTCGGCCAGCTCTGGCATGCGGCGCCAACTGTCGCCCAGCTCTCGGCCGCCCAACAGGTCGCTCTCGACGATGCCTACGAGCATGTTGCGCTGCCGGCGTTGGCCATCGAGGCGTCGGCGCTGGAACTGCATCGTCTGCTCGGCGATGCCGGAATCGAGTGGCGGGCACTGAAGGGCTTTGCCACATCGCACCTGCTGTACGCCGATCCCGCACAACGGAGCTCGCGCGACATCGACGTCCTCGTTCGCCCCGACGATCTGCAACGGGCGCTCGATGCGCTTGCACCGGTGACAGCGGCGCCGGCCGAAGTGCAAGCCGGCCCGGTGCGCTCGGCGATGCTGAAGGAGCGACAGATCACCGATGTCCGGGGCGTCTCGATCGACGTCCACCAGGCGATCGAAGGCTGTCTGGTCAACAGCCGATTGCCGACCGAGCCCCTGTTTGCCGAGCCGCAGGTGTTCACCGTTCGCAAGGTGCAGCTCAAGGCGTGCAGTGCGGGGGCAATGTTCGTGCACAGCGTGCTGCATTCCACCTCGGGGGCGGCGCAGCTGTCGACACTGCCCGATCTCGGTCGGTTGGCTCGCCTCGTCGATCCCGATGATGACGTCGTCGCCGCGCTGCTTGCCGGTCGCAGTCAGCGCGATCTGTTCGTGTGGTCGCTGGAGCTCGCGGCCACACGGATACCGATCCCCGACGGATGGCGGGGCTTCGTGGCCGAGCATCAACCGTCACGATCCCGTTGGTGGCTGCTCGACTCGATTCACGATCGCGAAGCCCGACTCGGGCTGGTCAACGTCCTGGTCGGCGAACGGCGCGTGCGTCGCTCCGTCGAGGTGATCTGGCCGGTCGACGAGTACTTGCGGTTCAAGAACCGGACACGTCTCAGCAATCTCGGCTGGCTTGTCCGCCGCGGCGGGCAGATCGTGCGCGGTCGCTGAACGGAATGTGCCACTAGCCTCGCGGCGATGCAATACCGAATCCCCGACGACGTATTGCACCGTGTGGTGCAGTCCGACACCGTCATCTTGAATGCGGCAACCAATGCGTATGTGTCGCTCAATGGATCCGCCGGGCGAATCTGGGAACTGTTCGGGGCCGGTCATACGGCCGACGAGGTACAGGCGATGATGGTCGACGAGTTCGATGTCGAGACCGATGTCGTGTCTGCCGATGTCGCCGCCACACTTCAGTCGCTGCTGCAGCGAGGTCTGCTCGAGCCATCGGCCTGATGTCGCCGGATCATCAGTGGAGCCGCGTCGAGTTGGCGCTCGGCAGGCCGCTGGGTGTTGTGCCCGAGGCGCTCAGCTTGCCTGCATGTGCGCGCCCCCCGCGGGAGGAGCTGGAACGGCTGATCGACGAGCAGTATGCATCCGGTCGACAGATCTTCGTCTGTTTCTCCGGAGGTCGCGATTCCAGTGCAGTGCTCGCGCTCGCCGTGCATGTCGCTCGCCGGCGGGGTGCGCCGCTGCCCCTTCCGGTCACCCTTCGATTCCCCGATCATCCGGAAAGCGACGAGTCGCCATGGCAGGAGATGGTGATTCGCCATCTCGGGCTCAGCGATTGGATGGTGATCGACCGACCCGACGCCGACCTGCTGGATCCAGGGATCACCGACCTGCTGACCGAGTGGGGATTGTTCTATCCACCGCAGATCGGCAGCTACCTGCCGATTGTCGCCGCCGCGGCGCGCGGTGTGTTGCTGACGGGAGAAGGTGGTGACGAGTCGTTCGGTGGTTGGCAGTTCCGTGCCGCGGTGCACCCGTGGGGGTGGGGGCCGCGCAGCGCGGCCAAGTCGAGCGCTGTTGCGGTGCTCAACCGTGGGTCTGCAGGCATGCAGAACTGGTACCGCCGACGGAGCCGGCCGTATCCCTGGCTGACGCCCGCCGGTCGCGCAGCGGTCGAGGTGGCGCTCCGAGACAGGGGCGAACGCGAGCCGCTGGCCTGGCGCAGGTACCTCGCGTGGGTGTTCGCCCGACGGAGCTGGTACCTGGCCCAACACACGTTGTCGGGCGTCGGCCAGACGTCGGGTTGCACGGTTGTGCATCCGCTCGCCGAGCCGACACTGCTCCGGTCGCTGTCGTCGGCCTGGTCGTGGAGGGGTCCGACCGATCGCACCGATGTGATGGAAGCGGTGGTCGGCGACCTACTACCACGTCAGATCGTCGAGCGCGACGACAAGGCTGTGCTCGCCTCGGTGTTCCTCGGCTCGAGGAGCCGCGACTTCATCGAGCAGTGGGACGGATCGGGGGTCGATGCCGAATGGATCGACACGAAGGCACTGCGCGACGTGTGGGCTCGGCGGTACCCGTACGTCGGCAGCTTCAACCTCTTGCACCAGGCCTGGCTGAGCAGGGCTTAGGCCCAAACACCTATTGCACGCCCCTGGCGCCGGCCGTACACTCCCGGAAAAGTTTGCGGAGGGACGAGATGAAGCGCATGTATGAATCACCTATGGTCACCGATTTGGGTTCCGTGTCAGAGATGACTCGGGCCGCCGGTGGCGCCTATGGCGAGTTCGCCCAGCCAGGTCAAGTGGCTGACGGCATGAACATGCGCATGCGCATGCGGATGCGCATGGGCGGCGATGACGACTGACCGATACTCGGTCATCGTCTTTCTCTTCTATAGCCTCGCCTGATGTCCCTGGGTGAGCTGAGCGAGCATCGCCTCTATTGGGCCGATTCCGTCAAGATCGATCGGTATCGACGCGCCCTGGCGGCGCTGATCACGCCCGATTCGGTGGTGTTGGACCTTGGTTGTGGCACGGGATTGCTCGGCCTCCTGGCGGTGCAACTGGGTGCTCGGCACGTGTACGCGGTCGACAGCGGATCGATCATCGCCCTGGCCGAGCAGATCGCCGATGCCAACGGGGCGGGCGATCGGATCACGCACATCCAGGCGATGTCGTCCTCGGTCGAACTGCCCGAACTGGTCGACATCGTTGTCGCCGATCAACTCGGTGGCCTGGCCTACGAGCCAGGCATCCTGGGCTACTACGCGGACGCCCGCGAGCGGCTGTTGAAGCCGGGCGGTTCGTTCGTGCCGGAACAGTTGCGGTTGTTGATCGCGCCAGTGCAGTCGACGGAGATCACGACGGAGGTCGACTTCTGGAGCACTCGTCCGGGTGGCTTTGACGTGTCGTCGGCCGCTGCCTACGCCGCCAACGACGTGTACACCCCGAAGCTCCACAGCGACGACCTGCTTGCTGCACCGGTCGTTGGGCGCGAGCAGCCGTCGTGGATCAACGAATCATTCACTGTCGCCGCGTCGTTCACCATCGAGCGCGACGGCGTGTTGCAGGCGATGGCCGGCATGTTCGAAGCGGTGATGGCCGACGGTGTGCTGATGTCGAACAACCCCCGCAGCGCGGATTACATGGAGCAGCGCTGGAACAGCGTGTATCCACTACCCGAGCCCGTTGCGGTGCGCACCGGCGACTCGGTCACCACGTCGATCGATGTCAATGTCGACGACGACCGGGTCACGTGGCAGGTGACGGTCGGCAATGGACCCACTCGACGATCGTTTAAGCAGTCGACCTTCTTTGCACCGATTCTCACCGCCCACGATCTGCGCGCGCTGGCCAAGGACCACGTGCCACAGATCAGCCCGAAGGGGGTGATGTGGCGTGCCGGTTTGGACCTCGTCGCCCAAGGTCTGACGATCGGTGAACTCGAGCGCGAGCTCGGCAAGCGCTTCGCTGCCCTGTTGCCGACCGCGCACAAGGCGAGCAAGTTCGTCGGGCATCTGGTCGCTACGGCACAGGCGTGAAGCGCGTTCGCGATCTGCCGAGGTTGGTGGCGCGGTCCGTCGGTCTTGTCTGGCGATCTGCGAGGCGCGCATTCATCGGCACGATCGTGCTCAACACCTTCAGCGGTGTATTGCTGCTGGTCGAGTTGGTCGTGTTGAAGGTGGTGCTGAGTCGATTCGTCGATGTCGGCGACGACGCCTCTGTCGGCCGGCTCGTGGTACCTGTCGCAGTCTTCGTCGCCGGTCTGGCGATCGGCGGAATCGTCGCCGTGGTCAGTAGTCAGCTGAGCTGGCTGGCAGGCGAGCAGGTCGCACGCGAGGTGCAAGGCATGGTGGGTGATGCGGCGAGCCGGGCTGCGCTGGTCGACTTCGAGCGTCCAGCCTTTCACGACCGTCTCGAGCGGACGATGACCAACATCGTCGATCGACCGTACGGCGTCGTGGTATCGCTCAGCGGGTTGATGACGTCGGGATTCGGGGCGCTGGCGGCCGCAATCGCGCTCGTGGTGATCAGTCCGCCGCTGGCGTTGATCAGCGTCGTGGCAGCGGTACCGCTGGTGCTCGTGTCGATGAAGGTCGGCAGGCTCACCTGGTCGTTCGAGGTCGAGACGACAGAGAACGAACGCCGACGCGAGTACATGCTGTCGCTGCTCACCAGCAAGTCTCCGGCCAAGGAGATCCGTTCGTTCAACCTCGGCCAACACTTCCTGTCCACGTTCCGCGGGCTGTACGACGAGCGCATCGATCGCCAGCGACGATTGCTGAGAGATCAACTGCGCCTCACTGTCGTCTCTCGGTTGACCAACGCCATCATGCTCGGTGCCGCAGGCGGGCTGGTGTTGGCGTTTGTCGACAGCGGGCGATTGACCATCGCCGAAGCGGGAACAGCGCTGGCTGCAATCGCCCTCCTGGCGACTCGGGCCAACAGCGCGGTCGCGGCGTTGTCGTCGACGTACGAGCACGGACTATTTCTCACCGAGACGTTCGCGTTTCTCGACGAGTTTTCCTCTGCCGGTGATCATCCATCCACCGTTCCGGTTCCGCCGTTCGGCGGGGTGCGTCTCGACCACGTGTCGTTCCGTTACCCCAGCGGCGACCGCGATGCGATCAGCGATATCGATCTCGAGGTCAATCCGGGTGAGATCGTCGCCCTGGTGGGCCCAAATGGCTCTGGCAAGACGACGGTGTCGAAGCTGCTCGCCCAACTGTTCCGACCCAGCGCGGGTCGGATGTGGTGGGGATCCGCCGACACGGCCGATCTGCCGGCAGCCGGGTTGCGCGATCAGATTGCGGTGATCTTCCAGGATTTCGAACGTTACGAACTGACCCTCGGCGAGAACGTCAGCCTCGGTCGCATCGATGCAGCGGACGACGAGGCGCGGTTGCATGCCGCACTCGCCGACGCCGATGCCGGCTCGGTGGGCAGCGAGCACGGTGCTCACCTCGACACGTTGCTCGGTCCGCGTTGGATCGGCGGCACCGACCTGTCGATCGGTCAGTGGCAGCGTCTGGCCATCGCCAGGGTTTTCTACCGCGATGCTCCATTCCTGATCCTCGACGAACCGACAGCGTCGATCGATGCCCAAGCCGAGGCCGAGACGTTCGCCAGCCTGCGCCGCCTCGCTGCCGGCCGGGCGGTCGTGGTGGTGTCGCATCGTTTCTCGACGGTCGCCTCGGCCGATCGTATCTACGTGTTGGACGGCGGCCGGATCGTCGAACATGGCACGCACGATGCGTTGCTTGCCGCCAACGGCAAGTACGCCCACCTGTTCAACCTGCAGGCGTCGTCCTACCTCGGCCGCCCGCCACCCGGCTAGTACGGCGAGCACCAGTCGGGCGCGAAATCGGTCGTGGCAGTACTCACATCGCACCCGACCCTGCCCCACGGGCTCGATGTGAGTACTGGCAATGCCCAAATCGCGCCCAATGACGACGCCGCTGCGGGCGACGGGCACGGCCGATTTCATCGCCCGCCAGACGACGGTCTGATCAGCGCATCACGGCGTCTGAAATAGACCAGGGAAACCCAATGCAAGCCATGGCCGACGGCCCCATGCGATTGCCTGTCCGGTCAGGATCGCAGACGTCAGCCCGGCACGTTTGTAGCCGACGCAAAGAAATGCGACGGGGTCGAGCGATATGCGTACGTCGGCGCGTGTCGCAGGCCCTGGCGTGACCGATAGCGCCCCGTTGTTGAACACGAATGTCGCTGCCTCGTATCCACGAAACCGGAGCTCGTACGTCGCTGTCAGCCCGCTGGTCGACTTTGCATCGAGCATCAAGGGCGTGACAGCGATGAAGAAGTCGACGATCGGCAACGCGTCGCGGCGCTCGATCGGCCATTTCTGTCCGACCGTGCCGGCGAGATCGCAGCCGTGGAACACGAACTCCCCGACGACCGATCCGAGGAATGCCGTCACCGGAAGCGATTGGCCGCCATGCCATGACACCACGTCGCCGGCACGAGATCCCACCGCCGCCAGC
>JANOJI010000038.1:0-4806 GCA_031408175.1 Ilumatobacteraceae bacterium | reverse complement strand
ATACGCGCCGGGATCCCACCGAACCGCACCGAGGCTCCGTCGACGGGACCACGGTCGAGATCCTCTGGTCGCGTCTGGCGAACCATCGCACTCGCGTGGGGAGGGTTGCGCCGAGATCAACCGTGGTTGTCGTTGGTGTCGGTTTCTGGTCAGACACCGTTGTCGTTGTTCTGCATCGAGCGGATCTCGAGATGAAACGACTCGTTGGCCGCAACGATCTCAGGGGTCGTTGGCGTGATCAGGTGGTGCACGATGGTGCTCGTCTGGCCCCCACCGAGTACGGCAGTCGCAATGGCGGCGCTGCTCTGGGAGCTGACTGCGAGGGCGTCCTTGACCAGAAAGACCGTGTATTGGCCGACAACCAGAGGGGCTCCGTCGAACATGGCGACATCGACGGACACCAGGCGGGCGCCCACCGGTACAACAAGCGAGACACGGCCAGGCGCGCCTGTTACACCGCTGTTGCCGAGGCAGGAGCCGGGCGACTGCGACATCACGACACCTGCCGCGCCCATGTTGGTGAACACCATCGAGATCTCGTTGTAGTTGTCGCTGTGGACCGAATTGTCGGTGGCGTAGAAGCCGACGACATCGGCGAGAACATCGACTGTGCCAGTGAGGTTGTAGACGCTGACCCTGCCGTCGGCAGAGAGTTTGACGTCAACCTTGTTCGGAGTGGCCGGCGCCCCGGCGACCCAGTTGAGGTTGGATGTCACCGGTTGCGCCGCGTCGGCGGGCCACAGCGTGAGGAAGCTACCGCTGGTACCGTTGACCGTGGTGACGTTCATTGCGATCGCGGTGGCCGCGGCGGGGATCACGCAGTTGCCGTTGGTGCCGACGACAGGTTGGGTGTAAATCTCGCCGTTGCCGAGGGGAGTCCCGCGCGGGCCGACCTGGGTGGCGGGCCTGGTGTCGAACAGCCGACACGGCGTGATCGGCACGAAGTCGGCCCGTTGGCTGCCCGAAATGGCCGCGTTCGCGCTCGGTAGGCCGACACCGAGAAGTGCGGTGGCTGCGACAGCAGCCGTGACAGTGATCAAGCGGGCGCGGTCGAACATATGGCCTCCAAGGGTGAGGACCGGACTCTACGTCAGCGCGACACGCAACCCTGCTTCCTCGAGTAGATCAACTCGGCGAAACCTAGGAGAAGTTGAGGTGACACGCTCCATCGTGATGGCATCGACCGGAGCCGACACGCTCGACACCCGGCGGTGCCGAGCGAGTCAACCGCCTCGGACTGCACACGCAGTGACGGCTCAGAGTCGCGGTGAGGGTGTAGCCGCGGACCTTGCAAACCCGCACATGCGCGTTCGCGCGGTTGCTTGAGTCATCGGCCGACGACGCGGAAGTGGCGTCCCGTCTCGTCCGGCGCTCTGACGACTTGGGGCTGGTCGCGAGCAGGTAACAGACCTGCGACGCGACAAAGCGCTGGCCACGCCTTCGCCGAGTCCCGATCGACGTTGAACCGCTCCATCAATGCCTGAATGGGCCGCTGGCCGCTGCGCAGCGAGTCCAGATAGATGCCAGCGATCACCGACAACTCTGGGACAGAGGTCGCCCGCGGTCGGAAATTCGTGTCCACTGGAGGTTCCAGCACACTGCGTCGTCTGCGACCTACGCCATCTGCCTCGAGATCCGGCGTCGGACGTTTGCTCACCCGCCGAATGAACCACGATCGACCGCACACCGCAACCTCGCGACGAAAGTATTGCGGACCGCCGCCATGCACATTGCTCGAAACTCCCGCACAGAACCCGATCTCCGAGACAATCGCCCGATCGCTGAGGAACGCCGAACAGCACTCGTTCCCACGCCAGACATGGGTGCGGCGTGGGCGGCGAGGATCCAGGTGCCGCCGAGGTCCCATGGGCGGGTTCGTCGAGCAGTTGCCGGCGAGAAACGCCTCAACTAGTCGGTGGCGGTCACGGCGCACCCACGGCGGGCGGCGGCGACCGGGGGCGCTGCCGTTGCCGGCAGATGTAAGTGATCGCAACGGCAAGCGAACGAACGGATGCCTTCCCCCCGGAGGGCGCGGCGATGTGTCGAACGCACTCGATGGCGGTGGAGCTCGACGACGGGCTCTGGCTGCGGAGACATCGCGAGCGACATCTACGTCCGAGTCGCTGGTCGCCAACGTCCGAGGCCCGAGGTGGACGTGGCAAGCGCAGAACGGTGGAAGCATCGATGTCGCGCGCCGACGCGACGCGGGCTGTGGTCACCACAGCGGTCCGGACCGAGCTGTTCGGGACTTCGTTGGCGATCGTTGCTCAGCGAGGCTCTCAGCACGTTCTGCAGTCTTCACACCCGAAGTTGGAGGCGCGGGAGACATCGTCGGCGACGCCGGTCGACAGCGGTCTCGGTCGTGCCGAGCCGCGCCACGGGTCGTCGGGTAGTCATCCGGGTACTTCCCGGACGCTCAATCACCCCACGTGAACATGAGACTCCCCATCCGGGTAGTGATCCGTGACATCACGGGTTCAACGTCGGCGAGATGACAAACCGAACCATCATGCTTCGGCCTCGACGAGCGAACGAGGTCGACCAGGAATCCAACAACGAAGCCGCCGGTCCTCTCCTCGTGTCAGCGACCGACGCGGCACGGGTGCTGGCGATTGGACGGACGACTCTCTACGAGATCGTGAAGTCGGGCGACCTCACGCCGATTCATATTCGTCGGTGCGTTCGCTTCTCGATGTACGAGATCACGCAGTACGTGGAGTCGCTAGCGCGAGGGCAGGCACGCGCCGCCTAACCGAACCGTGCGTCACGACGCGAGGTATTGCTTCAGCGCCTCGCGTGCGAGCTCGGAAACCGTCTTGCCCTCGCGCTCGGCTCGCTCCGTCGCCTTGTCGCGCTCCTCGGGATCGAGCCGGAACGTAACCCGTGGCGAGTGCTGAGACTCGCCGGTCAATGACGGGCGACCGCGTCCACGGACCGGCCATTGAGACTTGGGCAGGGACTCACTCCACTCGGTCGCGTCGTCTTCGATCGTACGAACGAGTTCGTCGACCTTGTCGTCGTCGAGCACCATCCCCGAACGCGTCCGTAGTGGTGCCTGCCGTGCCTTGCGTGCCATTGCCGTCACTCCTCTCGCTTGCCCTGCTCGTACGAGCCTCTGAACTTCTCCCTGAGATCCATCACATGGATCACTAGCAACAGATCCTCGGACACCTCCACGGCACCGACCTCGAGCGCTCGACCTGTGTCGTCGTCTCCGAGGAACATCACCACCTCCGATTGATCTTGGCGAGTCTGACGAACGACGGCATACGCATGCTCAACCACGTACACCGCTCGGGCACGACCAACACGGTGCTTCCGCGCCGACTTGGTGAACCTGATCTCCGTCATATTGTGGCAGACATAAATCGAGAAGGCAACATAGTTCTCACGCCCTCAACAGGGATGCGGCGGCGGCCGCTGCTTGAGCCTGCTGGCCGGGCATGACATGGCCGTAGGTGTCGAGGGTGAAGCTCACCGACGCATGTCCCAGTCGCTCGCTGACGACTTTCACGTTGACTCCGGCCATGAGTAAGTGTGACGCGTGGGTGTGACGGAGATCGTGAAGACGGATCCGCGGAACGCCAGCCGAAGCGACCAGGCGCCCGAATGCTTGCCCGACCGAGCCCGGACGGATCGGGTCGCCAATCTCGTTGGTGAACACTCGATTACCCATTGGCGACGCGACTCCTAGGCGGAGCAGCAACTCGCGCTGCTCGTCTTGATGACGCTCGAGCATCGCCGCCGTGTCCGGGTCAAGATCGATCGTCCGTCGGCTACGGCGGGTCTTCGGAACATCGATCACCTCTTCGCCATCGACCACCGTTGCTGCCTGCGCAACCGTCAACGCGCCAGCACGGAGATCGACATCGGACCACCGCAAGCCGACGGCCTCGCTCCTACGCATACCTGTCATCGCCAGCAGTCGAAAAAGTGCCTCGTTGCGATTGCCCTCGATGGATCGAAGGAATGTCGACAACTCAGCTGGAGTCCACACGTGCATCTCGGGGCCCTTAGACCGGGCGGTTGTGAGTGACGGCGCGTTCGCGAGGCGAGCGACATTGCGCGTAACCAAGCCCTTGCGCTCCGCGTCATGCAGCAACTTGTTGAGCACCGCGTGTACGTGATGTACCGACGTCAGCGAGAGGCCCTTGCCTGTTCGTCCTCCCGACTTCAGCAGCGACCGGTACATCGCATCCAGATCGGTCGCTCGCAGTTCCTGCAATGCAACATCACCGAGTCGAGGCAAGACGTACGAGTCGAGCGCGCTGCGATAGCCGCGCAGTGTCGTCCCCTTGCGCCCTTGGTTCTCGAGTCCAGCGAGCCATGGCTCGACGAATCCACGAATCGGCATTCGGCTCGGAGCGACGAACGTTCCCGCCTGATGAGCCGCGAGCAACTCGGTCAACGACGACTGCGCTTCCTTCTTCGTCCGGAACGAGCGCTTGGTCTGCCGGCGCTTCCCGCCCTCCTGCCAGGTGGCGTGCGCGACCCACGACGCTGCTCCGGAAGGCGTCTCTCGGCGGTACACCGTGCCACTGGCCATGAAGCGACGTTACCACTGCGTTACCACGCGAAAGTGCGATGGCTAAGTCGAGCACGGCCAATGCTGTGACCAGCATCTATTTGGCGCCCCCGGCAGGATTCGAACCTGCGACACACGGTTTAGGAAACCGATGCTCTATCCCCTGAGCTACGGGAGCGAAGCCGCTTCGCACCGGCGTGCGGCGTCGGACAGGCTAGCGAGGAACACTGGTGCCGAGCCGCAGACTGGCGCGTGCAACTGCTGGTCATGGGCGCGCGGCT
>JANOJI010000020.1:0-10721 GCA_031408175.1 Ilumatobacteraceae bacterium | reverse complement strand
GTCACCGACGTCCCGGGCACCTCGGTGATCGCTCCATCGGTCTTGGTGATCACCAGATCTGCCGTCGGTGTCAGGGTGTCGGTGTCGGTCGCGGCATTGTTGCCAGGCGCAGGATCCGTGATGCCAGCGCCGACCGACACGGTCGCCGTGTTGGCCAGCGAGCCCGTCGCGCCCGCGGCGACGGTGCCGTTGACCGTGAACGTCGCCGTACCACCCACCGGCAGGTCGACCGTCGCATTGATGTTGCCGCTACCCGACGCAGGGCACGTCGCTCCGCCGGCCGCCGAGCAGGTCCACGTCGCACCAGTGAGTGCGGCGGGGAAGGTGTCGGCGACGTTCGAGCCCAGTGCAGCGGAGGGCCCGGCGTTGGACGCGACGATCGTGTACGTCACGGGCGTGCCTGGCACCTCGATCGCTGCACCGTCGGTCTTGGTGATCGACAGGTCGGCCGTCGGCGTCAACGTGTCGGTGTCGGTCGCCGAGTTGTTGGCGCCGCTCGGATCACTGCTTCCGGCCGGCGCGGCGATCGTTGCGGTGTTGACCAACGAGCCGGTGGCAGTCGGTGAGATGGGTGCCGTCACGGTGAACGTCGCCGTACTGGCGACTGCCAGATTGACGTTGGCGTTGATGTTGCCGCTACCGGACGCTGGGCAGCTCGAACCGGCGGAGGGCGTGCATGTCCAGGTCGCGCCGGCGATCGACGCGGGGAGCGTGTCGGCGACGGTCGCCGCAGTGATCACCGACGGGCCGGCATTCGTCGCAACGATCGTGTACGTCACGCTTTGCCCAGGAATCGCGGAGGCAACTCCGTCGGTTTTGGTGATCGACAGGTCGCCCGTGGGAGTCAGGGTGTCGGTATCGGTGGCCGAGTTGTTGCCAGGTGTCGGGTCGGTCACCGAGGCCGGGGCGGCGATGGTCGCTGTGTTGGCCAGGCTGCCGGTGGCGCTGCTCGCGATCGTGGCAGTGACGGTAAAGGTCGCCGTGCCGCCCGGAGCCAGCGTGACGCTGGCGTTGATGTTGCCGCTGCCCGATGCGGGACAGGTCGAGCCGACGGACGCCGAGCATGTCCATGTGGCACCCGACAACACGGCCGGCAGCGTGTCTGTCCCGGTTGCGGCGGTGGCGGTTGACGGGCCGGCGTTGGAGGCGACGATCGTGTACGTCACCGACGTCCCTGGCACCTCGCCGGTGGCACCGTCGGTCTTGGTGATCGACAGATCGGCGGTCGGTGTCAGCGTGTCGGTGTCGGTCGCCGAGTTGTTGGCAGCGGCGGGGTCGGTGACTCCGGCGGCGACTGCGACGGTGGCGGTGTTGGCCAGCGACCCGGTGGCGGTCGAGAGGATCGTGGCGGTCAGGGTGAACGTTGCGCTACCGCTGGGCAACAGGTCGACCGTCGCGCTGATGTTGCCGCTGCCCGATGCCGGGCAGGTCGACCCTGCTGTGGCCGTGCAGGTCCAGGTCGCGCCAGTGAGACTGGCCGGCAACGTATCGGTGACGGTCGTGCCGATCGCGGCAGACGGCCCCGCGTTCGACGCCACGATCGTGTAGGTCACCGACGTTCCCGGCACCTCGGTGGCGGCTCCATCGGTCTTGGTGATCCAGACGTCGGCTCGGCGGGTGATGGTCGTGGTGTCGGTGGCCGTGTTGTTGGCCGCAGTCGGGTCTGTCGCGCCACCCGGCAAGGCAACGGACGCGGTGTTCGACAACGTGCCGGTCGCCGTGGAGACCACCGTGGCCGTGACCGTGAACGTGACAGAGCCGGCAGCGAGAACGTTCACCGATGCGGAGATGTTGCCGGAGCCCGACGCCGGGCAACTCGACCCAGCCGACGCGGCACACGTCCACGTTGCGCCGGTCAGGCTGGCAGGGAAGGTATCGGTGACCGTCGCCCCGGTGATCGCCGATGGGCCGGCGTTCGAGACAGCGATGGTGTAGGTCAGGTCGGTGCCGGCATCAATGGTGGTGAGACCGTCGGTCTTCGAGATCGACAGGTCGGCCGTCGGCGTCAAGGTGTCGGTGTCGGTCGCGACGTTGTTGGCCGAGTTGGTCTCGACGGTTCCGGCCGGGGCGGCGATCGTGACCGTGTTGGCCAGCGAACCGGTGGCGGTCGACGAAACAGCGACGGTGACGGTGTACGTCACCGTGCCGCTCGGCGAGAGGGTTGCAGTCGTCGACATCGGCATCGTGCCGCTTGCCGCGCCGCAGGTGCCACCGGCGCCGGCTGCGCACGTCCACGAACCCGAGGTCGTGCCCGCCGGCAGTGAATCGGTGATCAGCGCGTTGGTCGCCGTTGAGGGACCAGCGTTCGACGCCACGATCGTGTAGACGGCATTGGTGCCGGGAACCTCCGCAGCGACTCCGTCCGTCTTGGTGACTCCAAGGTTGACGCGTGGTTCGGCCAGGACGGCCGATGTCGCCGAGTTGTTCGTGGCGTTGAGCTCAGGAATCGTCGCCGGCCCGGCGACGGTGGCGGGGTTGGAGAGAGTCCCCGTGAATGTCGACGCCAGCGTCGCGGTGATCGTGTACGTCGCCGAGTCACCGACCTCGAGGTTGGCGGTCGTGCTCAACGATCCGCTGCCGCTGGCGGTGCAGTCGGATCCGGCCGAGGCGCTGCACGTCCACGTCGCCGAGGTGAGCCCGGCGGGCAACGTGTCGGTCACCACGATCGGCGCCGTGCCCGTTCGAGGGTATGGGCCGTTGTTGGTGGCCACCACGGTATAGGTCACGGTCTGGCCGGGGATCACGGGGGTTGGGCTGGTCGACTTGGTGACACTTGCATCGATGCATTGCGAGCCGGTGTTGGTGCCTGGGGCATCGCCGATGACCGCAGTCGCCGACGACACACCAGCGCTACCGCTCGTTGCACCGTAGGCACTGCTCGAAGGGACGTGGGTGCCGTTGGCTCCAGCTGTGACGACAGTGGATGCCGTCGCCGCCGAGGTGATCACTCGGCCGCCGCCACCGCCACCACCCGGGCCGTGCTGGTCGGCGTGGGTCTCGTTGCCACCGGCACCACCGCGAGCACGAGCCGTCAGGCCGCTGATGCCACTTGCCGCTCCGGTCACGGAGGTGAGCACGACGATCGAGCCGCCTGCGCCGCCGCCACCGCTGCCGTCTTGACCGCTCACGTTTCCGGCTGCGCCGTCGGTGTTGATCGTACCCGTGCCCGACAGGCTGCCGGCGCGCACCAGCACCATGCCTCCGCCTGCGCCACCACTTGACGAAAGGACTGCGTTGTTGTCGCTGCCGGCGCCACCGCCACCGCCGAGGAACACTCGGCTCGCGGTCCCAGGCACCACAGCACCGCCATACCCGCCGCGTGCGAGATTCGACGACCAGGTGTTGCCTCCGACGCCGCCGGCTCCGCCGTTGCCTCCGCCACCGCCGCCGGAGTTCTCGCTGTTAGAAGCCGGGTCGCCGTCGGTCCCGCCACCGCCGGCATTGCCGGGTGCGCCGCGACCGAAGTCGCCGTTCGGATATCCGTCGCCGACGGTGTCGGCCGAACCGGTGGTCCACTTCGTGGTGCCGGCGATGCCTTCCGCCTTTTGACCATTCGCTGGTTGCGCGGTGGTCGTTCGGTAGTCGGTGTTGGCCAACCCGCCGGTGCCGCTTCGACTCCGCTGCAAACCGCCGCGGAAGCCTTGGCCGGTGACGTTGATCGTCGCGCCATTGAGATTGAGATCGCTGGCGACATCGAGCACGACGATGCCGCCGCTCGAGCCGTCCCACGCCACGGCAGCAGGCGGCGTCGCCACGCTCAATGTGGCCGACGAGTACTGCGGCACGCGCACGACCTGGAAGCGCTGCTGACCCTGGGTCGCCGACTCGCTGGCGTTGACGTAGTTGTTGACGAGTCCGCCATTCGTACCCGAACCATCGAGCCCGACGACTGCTCCGGCCACCGAGCGCACGGTCGCATACTCGTACTGCCCGGCGATGTACGAGGCATTGCTCAAGAACCCTGACGCCGTAGCGGACGTGACACCGTCGCCGTACGCGTTGGTGTTGGTCGCGTTGATCTGTGCGCCCTGCATCTGCAGCACCATCACGAGATCGCCAACCGCGATCGGAGTGGCCGAGCCGCGACTCGTTCCGACCGTCACCGTTGTGTTCAACGTGCCAGCTGTGATCGAGGTCTGACCGGGGTAGTAGGTGTTGATCACGCCGGTGGCAGTCGTGTTGCCCGTCAGCGGCGGTGAAGCGCAGAGTGGAGCCGCAGCGACCGAGGGAACGAACAGGCCGGTGCCGATCACAACAGATCCACTGACGAGCGCGGTCGCGAGGGCGCTGCGTCGCAGACCCGACCAGCGGGAGGCGTTGTTTGAGGAGGGTCTGTTGTCAGCCATGTGTGAACAGGCCCGGCCGCCGACAGGAATATAGTGAGTCCGAATGGGGGCGCGCCGAGTTGGCGCCGGCACCCGTGCAGCGATCGAGTTGTGCGTTCGTCCACCGAATCACACGTCTCGAGCCCAGCCCTCTGACGTGAATCTTCATTCTCACCAGGTGTTTCATCGGCATTCTTGCCGAGACCTTGACATTTCAATCGCGTGGCATGCATGTGCATATATGCATATTTGAATTCATGAGCTACGATCCTGCTCATGGGTTTGTTGCCGCAATCTGTGACACCGGTCGTCGGATGAGCGACCTACCACCCCCGACCCCGTTCGAGCCATTGGGCGAGGTCATCACGGTTGCTCACACCAAAGGCGGCGCGGGAAAAACGTCGCTCACCTTCAACCTCGCCTACGCCCTGTCGACGTGCGGCGCGAAGGTCCTCGTCATCGATCTCGACCAGCAGACCGGCCAATCGGTGTTCATCGGCGAGGCCGCTCCGCGGCGATCGGGTGGCGTGCACGACGTCGCCGATGTCGGCGCCGTTCTCCTCGGGCACGCCACGCTCGACGAGGCATTGGTTCGTCAGGTGCACCCCAACCTCGACGTCCTTCCCGCCGACGAAGTGTCGATGGCGCATGCGGGGCGACAACTCACCGACCCATGGGTGCGCAGCCGTTTGATCGACATCCTCGACGGCGCGCGACTCCAGTGGGACATCGTGCTCGTCGATACTCCCGGCCATCAATCGGGTGTGGTCGCCGCGGCACTCAGCGGATCATCGGGAGCGGTCGTGCCGATGGTGCCAGAGGCCGGACCCGTCACCGAGTTGCCGACGATCCTGAACACCATCCGCACAGCGGCTGCACCCGACGGCCACCCCGAGGTGTACGGCATCATCAAGATGCGCATCTGGGGCACCAGCGTCTACCGACGCGTCGCCGAGGAACAGATCCGCGCCATCGCCGACCGATATGAAGTTCCGGTGTTTCGCAACAAGATTCCAGAAGATGCCAAGTTCGGCGAAGCCCACCTCGTCGGCTTACCCGTCGGCGCCTATCACTACAGCGCACGTTCAGCCACCGCCTATCGACACGTTGCCTACGAACTGATCCAACGGCGAGGTTGGCGCTTTCCTATTCCCGAGTTGATCTAGTGGCGACTTCCAAGCGCGACGAGTTGGCACAGCGGTTCGCCGATCGCCTGCAGAAGGCTCCCGCTCGCGGCGCGGACGACGTCAATGCGACGCCAATCCCACCGCGTCGCGCATCGCTAACGCACCCCTCCCAGCATCGTGTCGAGCCGCTCGGTCGCGGTACATCCGGTGGTCGACTTCGCGGTCATCTCGTGCCCCATGCGTTGCACGCCGACGCTCGTCGGCTCAAGCTTCTGCAACAGGCTCGCCGGGGCCGTCGTGTCACATGGGACGATGTCGCCACCGAGGCTCTCGAACTCCTGCTCGCTCAACGCGTCGATGTCGGCAGGCGCCTTGCCGACGTTCGCCGGCTGGCCGAGCAAGCAGCGACGAGCCCGCGTCTGGTGCAGGCGACCATACCTGCGGATCTGGATCTCGCACTCGGCGAGCTTCGGCTCGATCTCGCCGACGAGTTGGGCAGCGACGTGCCGTACGAGCAACTGTGGGCGGCCGCGTTGCTGATCTGGATTCGCACTCACCGGTAACATCGCCGGAGATGAGCGACGCCGCCGAACGCCATGCGACCAATCTCGAGTTGTTCCTCGACCTCGTCTTCGTCTTCGCCGTCACCCAGATCGCATCACTCGTCAGCCACGACCTCACGTTGCCGGGCACAGCGCGCGGGCTGCTGATCGCCTGGCTGGTGTGGTGGCAGTGGTCGCAGTTCACCTGGGCGGGATCGGCGATCGATCTGCAACAGCGTCCGGCAACGCGGTTGCTCGTGCTCTGCACGATCCCTGCGACCCTGACGATGGCAGTTTCGATACCCAACGCGTTTCACGACTCGGGACTCCACGAAACAGGACTCCAGGACTCGGGGCCATGGTTCGGCGTCGCGTACATGACCGTGCAGTTGCTGGTACTCGGTATGCAGGGCACCGAGGCATGGCGTGACGCTGCGACGCGCCAGGCGTTCATCGACTACGGCTCATTGGCATCGATCGCGCCGGTGTTCGTCCTGGCCGGCGGGTTCGCCCACGATCGCCTCAGAGTGGCCCTGTGGATTGTCGCTGCGCTTGTCAACGTCGTCGGAGCGCTGCGCGGGGCATCGGGTCAGTGGGTGATCAATCCGGTGCATTTCGCCGAGCGTCACACACTCTTCATCATCATCTGCCTCGGTGAGGCACTGGTCGCGATCGGTGCAACCGCCTCAGACATCAGCCTGACGCTGAAGGTGCTGATTGGGCTTGCGGCTGCCACATCGGTGGCGTGCGTGGTCTGGTGGGTGTACTTTGCATTCATTCCGCGTGTCGCCGAGCACAAGCTCAAACATGCCGGCGACGCGCATCGCGGGCGAGCAGCGCGGGACCTGTTCACCTTCGGGCACTTCCCGATCGTCACGGGGATCATCGCCTACGCGGTCGTGGCCAAGCACATGGTCGCGGACCCGACCGAATCGTTGCCGATCAGCGACCGCCTGCTGCTGGTTGCGGCACTGGCGATGCTGATCGGCGGATGCCTCCACATCCAATGGCGGGTCGTGCATCGACTCGCCCCCGAACGCTTCGTGGCTGTTGTCGTCGCCGCGGCGTGGTTGCTCGTCGGCGCGTCGCTGCCGGGCTCGGCGGCAGTCGGTGGAGTCGCTGTCATTCTCGCTGCCATGCAATCGATCACGTGGCGGCGGTACCAGGCAGGTCCGCTGGCAGCAGCGATCGGCAATCGCTAGCGGGCCGGTGATTCTCGGGCCATCCGCAACAGCAGAAGGTCGTAGATGATCTTCAATGATCCGCCGATGATCAGCGGCCACCCGAACGTCGAGTGATCGAGCATCCAGCCGGCGGCTATCGGGGGCAGCGCGGCGGCCAGACTGCGCGGCACATTGGTCACGCTCGCCGCTGCCGCCCGCTCGGCCGGGGTGACGACCGACATCACGTACGCATTGCGCACCGGCACGTCCATGCTCGACAGCAAACTGCGGCCGATCAAGCACGCGACCGCCAACGGGGCGTTGGGCATGAGCGCCGCGCCGATCAGCAGGATCTGTCCGGGAAGATGCGTGAATGCCATCGTCCGAAGCGGCCCGAGACGACGTTCGATCCGCACGGCCGCAAAGCCCGAGGCGGCCGACAGGACTTGCATGACCGCGAGCACGGCTCCGGCTTTGCCCACCGAGAAGTGATGATGGCGCAGCAACCACAACACCAACAGCGACTGCACGGCAAACCCGCCCCCGAACGCGTCGATGCTGAACAACGCGGCCAGCCGGTAGACGACGCGCTTCGACGGGCCGAGCCGCGTCGGGGTCGTCGCCTGAGCAGCAGCCTCGACCAGCGGCGACATCGATGCATAGACGCCGAGCATCGCAACACCGGCCAAGGCGTAGATGATGAACACCGAATCGGCTTGCCAATGAAACCGAGCGGGAAGCCCCGCGGACAGTGCCCCGAGTGCAGCCAGCGACCCACCGTAGAACGTGTAGCGGGCGAACACGTGCGAGCGGTTCTCCTCGGTCGTGGTCAGCGGGAGCAGTGATTGCTCGATCGGCTGAACGACGTTGACATCACTGCCACTGGGGTTCATCGTGCCGACGACGCCGAGGATCAACAAGACGACGAACGTCGTCGACGTGGCGAAGACCACGCCCGTGATGACCATCAACAGCCCACCGATTCGCAGCAGGAGTCGGCGCTCGAACCGCCAGCCCCACGTGCCGGTGAACACCGTCAGCACCGCCGAGCCCAGCAGCATTCCCGTCACGATCACGCCAATACGCATGCCGCTGTAGCCCAACTGATCGCCGAGGTACCCCGCCAGCGTCGCCGCAACCAGTCCATCGGCATAGCCGCGCAGGCCGCGGGTGGCGATCAGGCGCCGCCCATCAGGGGTGATCATCACCCTCTCTCTAGCCGATCGCGTGGCGATCAGACGGCTACGGGAACGTCACCCTCGTCAATGGAGGCGATCTCGATCGGCAGCCAGCACTCGCCGAAGCCCGTGGGATCGATCGAGATGAGGTACGTCGAGCCATCAGGTCGACGCACTTCCATCACGAACAACTCCAGATATCGCTGCCACCAGCGTCCAGGGCCGTTCATGACTCCAGCATGAAGGGCATCGATGTCATCGAGCTGAACGCAGACCAACGATTCGGCAACGCCTACGTGAACAGCTAGGCGTTGACCGTGATGCGGCCGTCGACAGAGTCGACGAGGATCGTGTCGCCATCGACCGCTTTGCCCTCGAGGATCAGCAACGCCGCCGGATCGCTGATCTCGCGCTGGATCACACGCTTCAACGGCCTGGCACCGAACGACGGGTCGTAGCCGTCGTGAGCCAGCTGCGCCATCGCTGCGTCGGTGACCGTCAGGGTGAGGCGCCGCTCCGTCATCCGCTTGCGCAGGTGTGCTAGTTGGATGGTGACGATGTGGGCCAGATCGGCCTCGGTCAGCGCCCGGAAGCGGATGATGTCGTCGACGCGGTTGATGAACTCCGGCTTGAAGAACGAGGACGGATCGCCCTGCAGATTGCTGGTCATCACCAGCACGACATTGGTGAAGTTGACGGTACGGCCCTGTCCATCGGTCAGTCGACCGTCGTCGAGCACCTGCAGCAACACGTTGAACACGTCGGGGTGGGCCTTCTCGATCTCGTCGAGCAGCACGACGCTGTAGGGACGGCGGCGAACCGCCTCGGTGAGCTGGCCGCCTTCGTCATACCCGACATAACCGGGGGGCGCGCCGATCAAGCGGCTGACCGAGAACTTCTCCATGTACTCGCCCATGTCGATGCGCACCATGGCGTGTTCATCGTCGAAGAGGTACTCGGCAACGGCGCGCGCCAGCTCGGTCTTGCCGACGCCCGTTGGCCCGAGGAACATGAACGAACCAATCGGTCGGTTCGGATCGCTGAGGCCCGCACGAGAACGTCGGATCGCATTCGCCACCGCAGTGACCGCGTCATCTTGGCCGATCACCCGCTGGTGCAACATCTCCTCGAGATGCACCAGCTTGGCCATCTCGCCCTCCATCAGCCGGCTGACGGGGACGCCCGTCCACTTGCTGACCACCTCGGCAATGTCTTCGGCGTCGACCTCTTCTTTCAGCATGCGGTTGCCTGTTTGCAGCTCGTCGAGATGCTCGGTGGCCTCGACGATGCGACGCTCGAGCTCTGGCATGCGGCCATAGCGAATCTCTGCGGCGATGGCCAGATCGGTTTCACGCTCGAGCTGCTGGCCGAGCTGACCCAGCTCTTCCTTCAGCGAGCGGATGGCGTCGATCGCCTGCTTCTCGCCTTCCCAGTGCTGCTTCATCTCGTGCACCTGGGCGTTGAGCGTGGCGAGCTCGTCGACGAGTGCGTCGAGCCGCTCCTTGCTGGCCGCGTCGGTCTCCTTGCTGAGCGCAACCTGCTCGATCTCGAGCTGCAGGATGCGCCGCTGGACGACATCGATCTCGGTCGGCAACGAGTCGATCTCGATGCGTAGCTTGCTGGCCGCCTCGTCGATCAGGTCGATGGCCTTGTCGGGTAGGAAGCGGTTGGTGAGATAGCGGTTCGACAACACGGCCGCACTGACCAGCGCAGAGTCCTGGATGCGCACACCATGGTGCACCTCGTAGCGCTCCTTCAGTCCGCGCAGGATGCCGATGGTGTCTTCGACGCTGGGCTCGCCGACATAGACCTGCTGGAAGCGTCGCTCGAGCGCCGGGTCCTTCTCGATGTGCTTGCGGTACTCGTCGAGCGTCGTCGCGCCGATCATCTTCAACTCGCCGCGGGCCAACATGGGCTTGATCATGTTGCCCGCGTCCATCGCACCCTCGGCGGCACCGGCGCCGACAATCGTGTGCAGTTCGTCGACGAACGTGATCACCTCGCCGGCAGCGTCGATGATCTCCTTCAACACCGCCTTCAGCCGCTCCTCGAACTCGCCCCGATACTTGGCACCGGCCAGCATCGAGCCGATGTCGAGTGAGATCAGCCGTTTGCTCTTCAGACCCTCGGGGACGTCGCCATCGGCGATGCGTTGGGCCAGTCCATCGACAATGGCGGTCTTGCCGACGCCTGGCTCGCCGATCAGCACCGGGTTGTTCTTGGTTCGCCGGCTGAGCACCTGGATGACTCGGCGGATCTCGTCGTCGCGGCCGATGACCGGATCGATCTTGCCGTCGCGGGCGCGCTGGGTGAGGTCCTGGCCGTACTTTTCGAGAGCCGCAAAGTTCTCCTCGGGGCTCTGACTGGTGACCCGGTGGCTGCCGCG
>JANOJI010000012.1:0-14003 GCA_031408175.1 Ilumatobacteraceae bacterium | reverse complement strand
CACCAACCGTCTCGAGTCCACCGGTTACGACATCGAGCACCCGAGCGGCCCGGGGCACCAGCAGCGTGAGCGGCCCAGGCCAGCATGCATCAGCGAGCACAGCCGCGGCTGAAGGAATCGTCGCTGCCCAGTCCTCGAGATGCTCGGCAGCAGCGATGTGGACGATCAGTGGATGGTCGACGGGTCGGCCCTTCACCGCGAAGATCTTGCCTACCGCTTCCGGGTTCGACGCGTCAGCGGCCAAGCCGTAGACGGTCTCCGTAGGGATGGCGACCAAGCCGCCGGCGCGCAACACGGCAACTGCGCGATCGATGTCGTTCACTGCGGGTCGGCGTCGAGGAAACCGAGTGCCGCGTCGATGAACCCGAATGCCTCGGGCGTGGCGAAGTGGTCGACGTTGCGCAACGTGCGTAGCGTCGCGTTCGGCAGCGCCTCCGCGAGCGGCTCACCGGGGCCGGCGAAGTCGCGGTCACCGATGACGACCAGCGTCGAGCACGTCACCGCGGAGAGCATCTCCGGTTGCATTGCGTGGCGGCTCCGCTTCATGGCCGCTGTCAGAGCGACGATGTCGTTACCGGGTTGGGTGGCGTACTGGACGAACATGCGGGACAGGTTGTCGTCGGGATCGCCGTGACCTTCGAGGGCGGCGACGATCCTTCGCGTACGCGAGTCGTCGGTCTCGAACAGCGACGCGCCGATGCCGGCCAGTACGAGCCGGTTGAAACGTTGCGGTTCGCGCATCGCCAACTGCAGCAACGTGATGGCTCCCAGCGAGAAGCCGATCGCGTCGACCGCGTCGGGAGGGCACGCGTCGACCACGCGGCTGGTGAGGTCCTCGTAGGCCGTCGCGTCGTGGGGCTTCGGGGCGCTGCCGTGACCGAGCAGATCGACGCCGATCACCGTGCGGCCGGCGTCGCGCAGGAGCTCGGTGAACCCGGTGCTCTGCCACGTCGACTCGAACGACCCACCCCATCCATGCACGAGAACAACTGGCGGCGCCACGGGACAAACCGTATCGGCCGCCGGTCGTCGCACATGGCCCGCAGAACCCGTAGCCTTGAGCGGTCCGTCATGGCCACCGTCGATCTGGAGCTGTTATGCGCCTGCTGAACGAAAGCCCGCCGTACGACCTGACCTATAGCGACGTGTTCATGGTGCCCAGTCTCTCGTCGGTGCCGTCGCGGTTCACCGTCGATCTCCGCACCCCGGACGCCCTCGGCACCACCATTCCGGTCGTGGTCAGCAACATGACAGCCGTCGCCGGCCGGCGTATGGCCGAGACCGTCGCTCGACGTGGCGGCCTCACGGTGTTGCCGCAGGACATCCCTCTCGACGTCGTCGAGGGCGTCATCGAGTACGTCAAATCCCGCCACACGGTGTACGACACACCGATCACGCTCAGCCCTACCCACACGGTTGGAGATGCCCTTGGGCTGATCCACAAGCGTGCCCATGGGGCACTGGTTGTGGTGGGTGACGACGGTGCCCCCGCCGGGATCTTCACCGAGCACGACGCAGTCGGCTTCGACCGCTTCAGTCAATTGAAGAACGTGATGAGCAGTGATCTGATGGTGATCGAAGATGGCACGTCGCCAGACGAGATCTACGACCGACTCAGTGGCCAGCGTCTCTCGGTTGCGCCGGTCGTCGACAGCTCCGGAAGATTGATCGGGTGCGTGACACGCAAGGGTGCGCTTCGATCGACGATCTATCGCCCGGCGGTCGACGCCGACGGCCGATTGCGCATCGCTGTCGCCGTCGGCATCAACGGCGACCCGGCCACCAAGGCGAAGTCGTTGCTGGCCATGGGCGCCGACGTGTTGGTGATCGACACCGCTCACGGCCATCAGACGCGCACATTGCGAGCCATCGAAGAGGTTCGGGCAATTGCGCCCGAGGCTCCGATTGTGGCTGGCAACGTCGTGACCGCCCAGGGCACGCGTGATCTCATCGACGCCGGCGCCGACGTCGTGAAAGTCGGAGTCGGTCCGGGGGCAATGTGCACGACGAGGATGATGACCGGTGTCGGCCGGCCGCAGTTCAGCGCCGTCCTGGAATGCTCTGCCGAGGCCGCATCGCGTGGCAAACACATCTGGGCTGACGGTGGTGTGCGCTATCCCCGTGACGTCGCGCTCGCCCTGGCCGCCGGTGCCGCGAACGTGATGTTCGGATCATGGCTCGCCGGAACCTACGAGTCTGCGGCCGACACGTTGCGCGATCCCGACGGTCGGCTCTACAAAGAGAGCTTCGGCATGGCCAGCAACCGCGCAGTGAAGATCCGCAACCGCACCGAGACAGCGTTCGAGCGGGCGCGCAAGGAGTTGTTCGAAGAGGGCATCAGCACCTCGCGCATGTACCTCGACCCCGACAGGCCCGGCGTCGAAGACATCATCGACGAAATCGTCGCCGGGGTCCGGTCCGCATGCACGTATGCCGGCGCGGCCACCATTGCCGAGTTCCATGAACGGGCCGTGGTGGGCGTGCAAAGCGCTGCCGGCTATAGCGAAGGTCAGCCACAGGGGACGAGCTGGTAGGTGCGAGTTATTGCCATTGATGGTCCGGCAGGAGCCGGCAAGAGCACCGTTGCGCGGGCCCTCGCGGCTCGCCTCGGTCTGGAGTACCTCGACACCGGGGCGATGTATCGCGCCGTCACGCATGCGGCGATGCGCCGCGGGATCGACACGACCGATCTCGACCGCGTCGCCAAGCTGGCCGAAGACATCACCCTCGAGGTCGGCGAGCACGGCGTACTCGTCGACGGGCTCGACGCCACGACCGAGATCCGTAGTCATGAGGTGACCACGGCGGTCAGTGCTGTCGCGGCCAACAGTGGGGTGCGCGCTGAACTGGTACGGCGCCAGCGCACGTGGGCGAATCAACGAGGCGGGGGAGTGCTGGAGGGCCGAGATATCGGCTCGGTCGTGTTTCCAGATGCCGAGCTGAAGTTGTATCTCACGGCGTCGCCTCGGGTGCGTGCCGAACGCCGGGTAGCCGAGGCGGGGGGCGATGTCGACGCGATCGAGGCGGCGATCGAGCGGCGCGATCGCCACGACAGTTCGCGTAGCGACAGCCCGCTTGTCGAGGCTGATGGCTCGATCGTGGTAGATACCACTGGGCTGAGCATCGACGAGGTGCTCGAACAGATCGAACATCTCCTGGAGCGGGAATGACCAAGATTTCCACGAAGCTGATCGGCAACACCGTCGCGGATCGCATCGCGTACCAGATCGTGCGCCTCATCGTGACGTGGTTCTGCCGCATCTGGTGTCGCATGACGGTGGTCGGTCGCGAGAACGTGCCGACACACGGACTCTTCCTGCTGGCGCCCACGCATCGCAGCATCCTCGATACACCCATCGCGTCGGGTGTCACGCGGCGCAGGATGCGGTTCATGGGTGCTGACAAGTACTGGAAGAACAGGGCCTTCGGTCGTCTTCTGACAGCTCTCGGCGGATTCCCCGTCACTCGTGGATCAGCCGACCGTGAGGCGCTGAAGCGGTGCATCGCGGTACTCGAAGGCGGCGAGCCTCTGGTGCTGTTCCCGGAAGGCGAGCGCAAGTTTGGTCCGCTGGTGCAGCCCCTGTTCGACGGCGCGACGTACATCGCGGTGAAGGCAGGGGTACCGATCATTCCGGTGGGGATCGGCGGCTCCGAACATGCCATGCCGAAGGGCGTCAAGTTCATCCGGCCGCGCAAACTTCACGTCGTGATCGGCAAACCCATCCAGGCTTCGACCGACGCCAAGAGTCCGAAGGAACAGCGCGACGCGGCCCGTCTGTTGACGGTAGAGTTGCACGCCGAACTGCAGCGCCTGTTCGACATTGCCCAGGCTCGTGCGCTCTGATTAGTGGCGGTCGAAGTAGTGGCGCAGGCCGACGGCCAGTGAAACCGGATCGTCGACGCCACACAGTTCCCGTGCGGAGTGCATCGACAGTTGCGGTACACCGACATCGACCGTCTCGATGCCGAGGCGAGTTGCCGTGATCGGGCCGATGGTCGACCCGCACGGCATGTTGTTACGGCTGACGAACACCTGCGACTGCACACCGGCCTCGTCGAACACCTGTCGCAGCATGGCGGCCGAACGTGCCGAGGTGGCGTAGCGCTGGTTGCTGTTGAGCTTGATCGCCGGGCCGTGGTTGACGACTGGCTGATGGTCTGGATCGTGGCGCTCGCGGTAGTTGGGGTGCACAGCGTGGGCGTTGTCGGCAGAGACGCATGTGCTCGTTGCGAGTTGGGTCAAGAAGTCGGCGCGGGTGGCGCCGTTCGAAAGGGCCAGTCGTTCGAGCATGTGCTCGAGCAGCGGCCCGGCGGCCCCGGTGGTGCTCTCCGAGCCGACCTCCTCGTGGTCGAACAGGGCGATGACCGCACTGGCACCCGGTGCGCTGTCGACGGCTGCGATCGCGTCGACGGCGGCCCAGCACGACACCTGGTTGTCGAGGCGGCCGGCAGCAAGCAACGATTGATCGCCACCCAGAACGGCAGGAGGAGTGCGATCGAACAGGCACAGCTCCCAGGTCGATACGTCGGCCGCTGCGACACCGAGGTGGCCGGCCAGCCATTCCGAGAACTCACCAACGTGTGGTGTACCCGTTCCCCATACAGGGATCAGATGCTGTTGCTTGTCGAGGATCAGGCCGCGCTCGTTGACGTCGCGATCAAGATGGATGGCCAGTTGCGGAACGCGGCAGATTGCCTCGTCGATGCACACGTCGACGGAGTAGCCGTCCATCAGTTCCACGCGCCCGGCGATGCCGAGATCACGATCCAGCCATGAGTTGATCAGTGCCCCGCCGTACACCTCGACGCCGAGCTGCTTCCAGCCGGCTCCGCCCGTATCGGGCTGCGGTTTCACTCGCAGGCCTGGGGAGTCGGTGTGTGCGCCCGCCAGTCGCAGTGGTGACCGTGGTTCGGCCGAAGACCCTCGGTTCCAGGCGACCAGGGCTGCGCCGCGCACCACGAATCCACGTGCTGGCACCTCGGTCCACGGTTCTCCGATGTCGGTCGCTTCGAAGCCGGCCGCTGTCAGCTGGCCGGCCGCAGTGGATACCACATGCCACGGCGAGGGCGAGGACGTCAGGAAGGCGATGAGATCGTCGAGTTGCGCCATCACTCTCCCTGGAACAGTCCCATCGGCAAGCCGGTACCGCGGAGATGCGACGTTTCGTTGATCGTCACCACTGTGCGTGTGCCACCGCGAGCCGCAGCGATGCGGTTGATGCTGGTGTAGTTCGGATAGAAGAAGCCTCCACCCGGGCCAACGAGTCCCAAGACGTGACACAGATAGCTGTTGATCACGCCACCGTGACACACGACGGCGATTCGCTGCGCGGGGTGGGCGTCGATCAGCTCCTCGATCGACTGCACGACACGGGAGCGGAACTCGGCGGAGGATTCCTCGTCGGTGTCCCATTCACCGGCCAGCATGGCGTGATACCGCGGGTCGTTGGCAGCCTTGAGCTCTTCGGTAGGGATGTAGTCGGACGACAGCCGGTCGAACTCGGCCACTCCGTCGCGGAGCCGCACCTCGATGGGGTGATGCGCGGCGATCGCGGTTGCAGTTTCGTATGCACGCCGCAGCGGACTGGCGTAGATTGCATCGAGATGCTCCGAGGACAGGTACGTAGCCACATGCTCAGCCTGGGCGCGGCCGTCGGCGGAAAGCTCGGGATCCGCCGGGCCGTCGACCAACTCACGACGAACAGGCAGGGCGTGGCGCACCAGCAGCAGCTCCATGGACCACTAGCTAATCAGGCATGAGCGCAAGAACGAAGATCGTGGCCACGCTCGGTCCGGCCACCGATCCCCCAGACGTCCTCGAGGCCCTGCTGCTCGCGGGCGCCGATGTCGTGCGGCTCAATCTCAGTCACGGTCATCTGTCTGAACACGTCGCCCGGCTTCGGGCGGTGCGTGCCACAGCATTGCGAACCGGATCGATCGTTGCCGTGCTGGCGGACCTGCCCGGGCCAAAGGTGCGCGCTGCCCCGTTCCCGGCGGCGGGCGTCGAGCTCGTGGCCGGTTCGAGGGTCACGATGGTGACCGACGCCGAGACCAGCTCCAGCGACGTGATCGGCGTGGACTACGCAACGCTCCTGGTCGACCTGCACGGCGGTGATCGGATCGTGATCGGCGATGGCGCAATCACATTGAAGGTCGACCGGATCACCGTGCGGGGTGCCGAGTGTCAGGTACGCAGCGGTGGCCACACGCAGGGCAGGCCCGGGGTGCATCTTCCATCGGAACGGTTGCGAATCAAGACACCGACGCCCGAGGACCTTGTGCTTGCAGCTTCCATGGCTGCGGAGGGCGCCGACTTCCTCGCGGTCTCGTTCGTTCGCGGCGCGGACGACCTCCACACGGTGCGCAACGCAGTCGCTCCCATGGCGATCAGGCTGGTGGCCAAGATCGAGACCTTGTCGGCGATCGAACATCTCGACGAGATCATCGCCGCGTCCGATGCCACCATGGTCGCCCGCGGCGATCTCGGTATCGAGTGCCCTCTCGAGGATGTGCCGCACATGCAGAAACGCATCGTCCGCGCCTGCGTTGAAGCCGGTGTGCCTGTGATCACGGCTACACAGATGATGGAGAGCATGGTGACGGCTCCCTCGCCGACCCGCGCCGAAGTCAGCGATGTCGCCAATGCGGTGTTCGACGGCACCGACGCGCTGATGCTGTCGGGGGAGACGGCGATCGGTGTGGATCCGGTCAACGTGGTCAAGACGATGGCCAGAGTCGCCGAGCGCGCCGAACGCGAAGCTGACTACGCGCACTGGGCCGACCACCTTGGCCGATTGCAACGCACGAGCTTTCCCGAGGGACCAGATCGAATCACCATGGCCATCACCCATGCCGCCGGTCTGGCAGCCAGTGATGCCGGAGCCGATGCCATCTTGTGCTGCACCCGGTCGGGACGCACCGCGCTGGCCATGGCCCGGTTCCGTCCGACGGCCAGGCTGATCGGATTGTCGCCAGATCCCGTCACCGTTCGAGCCCTGGCGCTGTCGTGGGGTGTGACATCGCTACAGGTCGAGACCTACACCACCACCGACGAACTGGTGTGGTTTGCGGTCGAGTCGGCTGTCCGAGAGGGCCTCGTCCGTTCTGGCGAGACAGTGTTGGTACTCGCGGGTGCGCCCGACCGCCCCAGCGGGGCATCAACGGATGTGCTGCGCATCGTGCGCGTTTCGTGAGCAGCCTGTGGGCCGAAGAAGCAGGCGATGCCGACCATCCGCTGATCGTCGTGATCCATGGGTCAATGGATCGATCCGCTGGAATGTTGAAGCTCAGCCGCCACCTCGACGGTGACTTCAGGGTGCTGCGCTACGACCGCCGCGGGTACGGCCGTTCGTATCCACATCCGGGGCCGTTCAGCATGGGCGCACAGGTCAACGACCTTGTCGGCCTGCTCGCCGGGCGCAAGGCGGTGCTGGTCGGTCATAGCTACGGAGGCAACGTTGCGCTGGCCACTGCTGATCGGCATCCCGATCTGGTCGCCGGAGTTGCCGTCTACGAGACACCGCTGTCGTGGGAGCCATGGTGGCCGGGCACCACGGCAGGTGCGATCGCGGTCGCTGAGGCGGGCCAGCCGGAAGAAGCTGCCGAGCGGTTCATGCGGCGAGTGCTCGGCGATCGACGTTGGGAGGAACTGCCCGAGCGGAGCAGGAAGACCCGGCGCGCCGAGGGACTGGCCATGGTCGAGGAACTGGCCGACCTGCGACGCCACCAACCATGGACCGCTGCGCACATCACGGTGCCGGTGATCACGGCATTCGGCAGTCTGGGCGCGCCGCATCACCACCAGGGAATGCGACACGCGGCCACGCTGCTCGGCTGTCCGCTCGCCGAGCTGGCAGGCTGCCGTCACGACGCTCCCCTGAGCCACCCCGAACTGCTCAGATCTGCCGTGATCGACCCGCTTCTGGCGATGGTCGGCGCGCCGTGGAACGAGCCTACGGCACCGAGACGTTGATGTCGGATCCCATGAACGAACAGGTCACGTCGCTTCGATCGCCCAACACGCCACGTGCTTTGACCTTGTCGGCGCAGTCCTGCAGCGACGACCGCTGAGTCCACACTCCGAAGGCCAGACCACCTACGATCACGATGCTGAGGAGCTTGGCAGTCACGTTCTTGATCACGACGGACAGCACCAGCATGAGGGCAACCAGCGCAACAGCGACGGCGATTCCAATGTTCTTCGCCGACTCAACGGTCATTGCGGTCATGATCGAACCATAGGCCCCAGCCTAGAAGGACTCCGCGGACCTGCGCGGCGCGTCAGCCTTGTTCGCCGGCGTGGGCGAGGTAGAGCAGTACGGCCCGAACCCGGCGGTGGTCGTCTGGCTCGGGGCTCACGCCGAGCTTGCTCATCAGGCTGCTGACGTGGGATTCGACCGTGCGTACGTGCACGACGAGACGGTCGGCGATGGCCTGGTTCGAGCGGCCCTCGGCCATCAGTTCGAGCACCGCCCGCTCCCGTTCGGTCAAGGAGTGAAGGGGATCGGACCGGCGCTCTCGGGCGACCATCCGGCTCACGACGAGTGGATCGATGACGGCGCCCCCGGCGGCCACCCGCACCAGCGCGTCGAGGAACTCCTCGACGTCGGCGATGCGGTCCTTCAACAGATAGCCCACGCCATCCGCTCCTCCGGCCAACAGGTCGAGGGCGTAGCGGGTCTCCACGTACTGCGACAGGAGCACCACTGCGACGTCGGGGCGCACCGCCCGCAACGACACTGCAGCGGCCAGACCTTCGATGGTGTGCGTGGGTGGCATCCTGATGTCGAGGATCACCACCTCGGCGCCAGTGGTCGTGACCGTCTCGAGTAACCCTTCGGCGTCGCCGCGCTGGCCGACCACCTCGACACCGGCGTCCTCCAGCAGGCGCACGAGCCCCTCGCGAAGTAACACGGAGTCATCGACCACGAGCACCTTCACGACCCGAAGCTCGGTGGCCGGGGACGAGGCGGCGAGCGGGAGGACGAGCGTGATCGTCGTTCCACCGCCTTGGGCACTATTTACAGCCAGCGCGCCGCCGAGCGCTGCGGCGCGGTCGGCCATGCTTTGCAGCCCGGCGCCCGCGCCCACCTTGGCCCCACCTCGACCGTCATCGCAGACTTTGGCGATGACCTGACCATCGCGCACCTGCACGGATACGGCGACATGGCTGGCCTCAGCGTGGCGGACGGCGTTGGTCACGGCTTCGGAGACGAAGAAGTAGACAACGGCGTCTCGGCTCGGCCCGAGGGAGGAGATCGCAGGGTCGACGGACACCTCTACGGGAATGGGCGCCGTCTCGGCACAGGCTTCGAGCGCGGTTGCCAAGCCGTGGTCAAGTGCCGGCGGGTGCAGTCCCCGGGCAATGGCGCGTAGCTCGTCGATGGCCACACTCAGCTCAGCCGAGGCGCGGCCGAGTTCGTCAGCGACGTCAGCGCCGTCCTTAGCGTGGCGGGCGGTTGCAACGCGTAGCTGCAACAACACCGACAACAACCGTTGCTGGGCGCCATCGTGGAGATCGCGTTCGATGCGTCGACGGGCGGCGTAACCGGCCTCCCGAGTGGGAAGACGTGCGCTACAAAGGCGGCTCCGAACCGGGCGTGCTGTTCACCGCGTGGCGCCTCCAGCACCGCGACGGGCGAGCTTTCGTCGTGGCCGGTGGGGTCGCCGACACCAAGCGCCTCGTCGACGACCTCGGCATCGTGATGCTGTTGTCGTCTGCAGCGAGGCTGGTGCCCGCTGCGGACTGATGAGACCCGACTCTGTGTCCGCTCATTCCGCTGTCGATCTTGCTGGCCTCCCCGGCGTCGAGCGCTACTAGGGTGATCCCGTGAGTGACCACTCCATTTCGATGCACCCGTCCGGCCCGCCGCGCACGGTGCTGCCCGCCGAGGCCGAGGTCGTCGATGAGGCCCTTCATCAAGCACTCGAAGTACCGCTCGACGATCGACGAACAAAGGTTGCGCACGTTGTCGCGTCCAACCCGCGATCGCTGAATGCATGGGCGGCACTCGGCGCGCTCGGTCGCGACGAGATCGAGCGCTACGCCGCGTTCCGGGTGGGATACCACCGTGGGCTCGATGCCCTGCGCGCCAACGGATGGCGAGGATCCGGCTACGTGCGCTGGGTCGACGAGACCAATCGGGGGTTCTTGCGTTGCCTACGCGGTCTCCAGCAGATGGCTGCAGCCATCGGTGAACTCGACGAGGCCGATCGCATCGCCGTGTTCATGCAGCAACTCGATCCCAACGGCGTTCCCGCCACCGGGTGATCCGAGCGTGACGACCGCTCCGATCGGTGCGGTGCTGTGTGGTGGTGCCAGCAGTCGCATGGGCGTCGACAAGGCAACGATCGAGGTCGCCGGCATGGCGATGGCGCGTCATGTGGCCGACGCATTGGTGGCAGCCGGTTGCTCTCGGGTTGTCGCGATCGGCGGCGACCGTGCGTTGCTGCGCGACCTCGGACTCGAGTACATCGACGACGAGTTTCCGGGCGAGGGCCCTCTCGGAGGCATCCTCACCGGACTCGCTCTCGGATCACCTGCCGTCGTCGTGGCCTGCGACCTCCCGTCGCTCCGCGCCGCGACAGTGGAAGCGCTGGTCGCTGCTCTGGATGGTCACGATGTCGCCGTCGCCTTCACCGATCGTGCCGAGCCGCTCTGCGCGGTGTGGTCGGGTCGCTCCGCTGAGGTGCTGCGGGGACAGTTCGAAGCAGGTGAGCGCGCCGTGCACCGGGCGATCGACGGCCTCGACATCGCCTGGGTGACGGTGCCTGCGACCGACCTTCACAACATCAACACGCCTGGCGACCTGGGAAACCTCTAACCTGAGCGGTTCATGGCCATTTGCGAAGTGAGTGTCGAAGAGCTCGAATCAGCGCTGCAATCGGGCGCTCGACTCATCGACGTCCGCGAACCCGACGAGTACGAGGCCGGTCATGTACCAGGCGCCGTCCTGGTACCCCTCGGAAACGTTCCGGCCGCACTTGGTCGTTTCGGCACCGGCGAGACCAACTACGTGATCTGCAGAACCGGCGGCCGCAGCTACCGGGCGTGCGAGTTTCTGGTCGAACAGGGCCTCGACGCCGTCAACGTCGAGGGTGGGACCATGGCGTGGATCATCAGCGGTCGCGGCACCGTGGCCGGGGATCAGCCTGCGTGACGTATCGCTGGGTCGATTCACAGTCGGAATTCGCCGCACTCATCGACCGCCTGTGTGCTGAGCCGCGCTACGCACTCGACACGGAGTTCCATCGCGAACGCACCTACTTCCCGAAGCTTGCGCTTATGCAATTCGCCACCGCCGGTGGAGAAACGACATTGGTCGACCCGCTGGCTGTCGATCTGTCGGCTCTGCGACGACTGTTCGAAAGCGAGGCAGTCGCCGTTCTACATGCTGCCCAGCAGGATCTCGACGTCCTGACACATGCTTGCGGCACAATCCCGACCAGGATGTACGACACCCAGCTGGCATCGGGATTTCTGGGTTACAGCACCCCCTCTCTGGTGTCGCTGTTGATGGCCGAGTTGAAAGTGTTGGCTGCCAAAGGTGACCGCCTCACCGACTGGTTGCGCCGTCCGCTGACGCCTGAGCAGCTGGCCTATGCCGCTGCAGATGTCGACCATTTGTTGGCCCTCCAGGACCAACTCGACGCCCAGCTGAACGAACTTGGACGTTCCGAGTGGGTGGCCGCGGCGTGCGAGGAACTGCGTCAACGCCCGGCGTCGGGCACCGATCCCAGCATGGCCTGGCTCCGTATCAAGGACGTTCGAATGCTCAAACCACGTGCCCGCGGCGTGGCCAGGGCCGTCTGCGAGTGGAGAGAACGGCGGGCCATGTCGGTCGACGTGCCGGTTCGCCAGATCCTGCCCGACCTGGCCGTGCTGGGGATTGCTCAGCGGCAGCCGAAAACCACCGTCGATCTCGTCCAAGCCCGTGGCGTCGAAGAGCGACACAGCAAAGGGAACCTGGGTAGAGAGATCCTCGAGGCAGTCGCCGAGGGACAGCGCAGCGACGTCGACCTGCCCACACCCGACGGCGAGGAGCTGGACCGCCAGCTACGCCCCGCCGTGGCGCTCATTTCGGCCTGGATGGCGGATTTGGCCCGCAAGCAGCGGGTCGACACCTCGCTGCTGGCAACGCGGGCCGACCTGGTAGCGCTGCTTCGCGGCGATCACGACGCCCGCCTGCTACAGGGTTGGCGCGCCGCGCTGGTCGGCGATGGCATCCAGCGGCTGGTGCAGGGCAAGGCCGGGTTGACGTTCGACGGTCGAGATGGGCTGCGCCTCATCGATGTTGTCGGCAGCTAACCGCGCGCTTGCTTGCGCAGTTTCGACCACAGCGCGTCGAACGCGTGGCTGACATCCGCAGAACGGGCCCCGAACGAATGGATCGCACGTCGTTCGCCGATTGCCTGATTGACAATGACGCGTTGGGGTATCGAAGGTTGCCATATGGTCTTGCGCCCGACGATCCGTGCCAACTCTTCATAGCGCCGATCTGCCTCACCGCTGATCGCCGGAACCTTGTTGACGACGACTCCGGCCAGTTCAAGATCGGAGTTGTGGGTGTTCCAGACGTCGTCGATCGTGTCGGCGACTGCGCCGATCCCGCGCAATCCGAGGGCCGCCGGCTCGACCACGATCAGTGCCAGATCCGCAGCAATCAAGCCGCTCATCGTCAGGTTTCCCAACGAGGGTGGGCAGTCGATCAAGACGGCGTCGTAGTCGGCGGCGATGTGCCGGAGGGCTCTGCGCAGTCGTTTGGGCCTGCCGGCTTCGTGGTCCTGCAGGCTCGGGGACGAAGCGACGAGGTCGACCTCGAGTCCCCAGTGTGACATGACGACGCTGATCGCGGCTCGACCGGGGCCAAGAACGTCGGCAGTCGAGGGCCGGCCATCGGCGGGATCGTGGCCGAGGACCCAGGTGCTCGATCCCTGTGGGTCGAGATCGACGACCAGCACCCGGTCGCCCGCGTGGGCCGCCGCCGACGCCAGTCCGAGGGTGACCGTGGTCTTGCCAACACCACCTTTTTGGTTCAACAGCACTGCAATACGACCCATTGCGGCCATCGTGCCACACCGGGCGGTAGTGGTGACACCCGCTACCTGGGCGGATGCCGCATGTTGCGCTCGCAACCAGGTAGAGTGGCGTCCAATGTCAACTCTCTAGGTTCGGGAGCCCTACCGTGAAGAAGGGTCGTCATCGCCGCTTCGAAGAAGCGCGAAAGCTTAAACAAGCTGGTCCCAGTGCATTCGATCTGGGATTCGGAAGTAACGATCAACGTCAACCGACACAAGACGACGAGTACGCCGCGCTTGCGGAGAAGTACGGCGTCACGTTCGATGACGATGAGGAAGACGAGTCCGACGACTGAACCTCAGGCAGCTGGCATTGTCCGCCTCAACACCCCCCTGATAGGTCATGTCTACTTCCCTTCGTAACGTTGCTCTGGTCGCCCATGTCGATCACGGCAAAACCACACTCGTCGATGCGCTGCTGCGCGCTACCGGCACCTTCGCCGCCCATCAAGCCGTGGTCGACCGCGTCATGGACTCCAACGACCAGGAGCGTGAGCGCGGCATCACGATCTTGGCCAAGGCCGCGTCGATCACCTGGAAGGGCGTCAAGATCAATCTGGTCGACACGCCAGGTCATGCCGACTTTGGCGGCGAGGTCGAGCGCGCCCTGACGATGGTCGACGGGGTGTTGTTGCTCGTCGATGCCGCCGAGGGCCCGTTGCCTCAGACTCGGTACGTCTTGCAGAAAGCATTGGCGCTCGACCTTCCGGCCATTGTCATCATCAACAAGGTGGACCGTGGCGATGCACGCGCCGACGAAGTCCTCGATGAGATCTACCAATTGTTCATCGATCTCGACGCCGGCGACCACCACATCGATTTCGAGATCATCTCGGCCGTGGCCCGCGAAGGCAAAGCCGTCCGGGGCGTTGGCATGCCAGGCGACGATGCCGATCTGTCGCCGCTGCTCGACACCATCCTCGAGG
>JANOJI010000646.1:0-5036 GCA_031408175.1 Ilumatobacteraceae bacterium | reverse complement strand
GGGCAACGAGTTCGAACGCCCCGACAACTTCGACCCGCGAGCCGTCTTCCCTGCGGATCCGAAGGAACTGGGCGATGGCGGCCAGACCGCGATCGTGCGCATCGACGGCACACGAGCGACGTTCGCAGTTCGCGAGCTCGGCGAGGAGTCGGTCGTTCGCAGGCTGCGCGACAACGGTGTCGAGGTCGAGGTGCCCTGCAGCAATCTCGATGCGTTTCGATCGTGGCTGTTCGGCTGGGGCGTGCATGCCGAAGTCGTCGCGCCCGCACACGTGCGTGATGGTTTGATCGACTGGCTGCGAGCGATGGCGAGTCGGTCGTGACACCTCGTCGCGGGCCGCGTCGATCGGCCGAGCGGCTACGCCGGCTGCTGGTGATGTTGCCGTGGCTGATGGAACAAGGCGAGGTGCCGGTGGCAGAGATGGCCGCCCGGTTCGAACTGACCGAAGCCGAATTGATCGGCGACCTCGAACTCGCCGCGCTCTGTGGCCTGCCACCGTTCATCGACGAGATGATTGACGTCTTCATCGACGAAGGCGTGGTGTTCGTCGGCCTGCCGCGTCTGTTCACCAAACCGCTGCGCCTGACCGCGCCCGAGGGCTTCGCGCTCCTGTCGTCGGGCAGGGCGGCGATGCAACTGCCCGGTGCGGATCCCGACGGCGCCTTGGCCAGAGCACTCGACAAGTTGGCCGGCGTACTCGGCGACGACGGTGTGGTGGTCGACGTGCCGCAGCCGCCGGCGACCGTCGACCTGGCTTCTGCGGTCAACGACAACGCCCGATTGAGCGTGCGCTACTGGTCGGCAAACCGAGACGAGGAGACTGAGCGGGAGATCACACCACGGTCGATCTTCCTCGATCGAGGCCATTGGTACGTGATCGCCGATGACAGTCGTTCGGGGGAGTCGCGCACGTTCCGCATCGACCGCTTCGAGCACTGGGAACGCACGGGCGTGATCGATGCGCCGGCGCAGGGATCGAGCACGATCGCGCCACCGAGCGGCCATCAGTGGTTCACCGACGGTGACGTTCCATCGGTGGTGCTGCGCCTGGCGCCCCAAGCGCGCTGGGCTGCGGAGCGGTATCCGCTGCGCGAGGAGCATCACGACGACCCGTCGGGAGTGATGGTGGTCAACATGGCCGTGGCCAGCGAGCAGTGGCTGCGCACGTTGCTGTTGCGATTGGGCCCGCACGCTGCCGTGCTCGAGCCGGCGGAGTGGCACGATCTGGGCGCTGACGCGGCGCGGCAACTCTTGGAGCGCTACGACGTGACTGACAGCTGAGCAACGCTGGTGATCCCATGTGCTCGCAGCAGGTGAGGCAGCACTGCCGCCGTGGCATCGGCGTCGGCGAGGGCGTCGTGCGGTCGCACCAAGTCGATGCCGTAGCGGGCACAGAGATCGCCGAGACGATGCGAGAGCTGCCGATCGGGGTCGAGACGGCGCGACAACGTGAGCGTGCACAACGGGTTGTCGATCGGAACCACCACGCCATGCGTCTTGCTGGCCTTGCGCAAGAACTCGGCATCGAACGCGGCGTTGTGGGCGACGAAGTGAGCGTCGGCCAGACGCGAGGCCAGCTCGGTCAACACCTCACCGCCCGGCGGGGCAGCACGCACCATCTGGCGACGGATGCCGTGGATGCCAACCGGCCCGACGCGGAACCACCAACGTCGTCGCGGGGCGACCAGGCTGGACCAGCGATCGAGCACACGGCCGTTGCCGTCGACCACGACCAGGCCGATCTGCAGCACATGATGCCGGCGAAGTGACAAGCCCGATGTCTCGACATCGACGACCGCGAACCGCATGTCGTCGAGCATGTTGTCGAGCTCCACATCCATGACCCAACCATACGCCCGGGGTGTGACGCGAGATGACTCACGGCGATCCCCATCCGAGTGTTTCCGGCCCGGTGCCGCCCAGCGGAGTGTTTCGCGCCACCTCGGGTGGACGGGAAACACTCGGTGCGGCTTACAGCAGTTCGGCGGCGAGGCTGGCGACGGCGCTGCGCTCGCACGATGCCAAGGTGATGTGTCCGAAGCAGCGCTGACCGCCGAAGGCCTGGATCAACACCGCGAGCGCATTGTTCGACTCTCCCATGTACGGGGCGTCGATCTGGCTGGTGTCGCCCGTGAAGATCACCTTGGTGCCCTCACCGATGCGGGTCAGCACGGTCTTCAGCGTTGTCGGCTCGAGGTTCTGGGCCTCGTCGACCACCACGATCTGGCGATGCAGCGACCGGCCGCGCAGGAACGTGACCGATTCCAGCGACAGCTGATTGCGGCCGACCAGTTCGTCGATGAGGCGATTGGCGTCGTTGCTGCTGCGTTGATCGGTGAGCGCGACGATCGCATCGTGAATGGCCGACATCCACGGGTCGAGCTTTTCTTCGAGCGTGCCGGGCAAGAAGCCAACCTCGGCCCGGCCCACTGGCACCAAGGGGCGGTACACGGCGAGTCGTTCATAGCGGCGGGTCTCGACCACTTGCTCGAGGCCGGCTGCGATTGCCAGGAGCGTCTTGCCGGTGCCGGCGCGGCCGTCGAGGGCGACGACACTGACGTCGGGATCGAGCAGCAGTTCGAGAGCGAAGCGTTGCTCCTTCGATCGGGCCCGCAGACCCCACGCCTCCGGCGCGTTGTGATGCAGGAGCACGAGGTCATTGTCGACGCGACGGGCCAATGCCGACTGCGACCCGGCGCGAAGGACGGCAAATCCGTTCTCGTGGAGGTGGCTGCAGGCAGGGATCGAGTCGATGGCGATGGCTCCGGCCGCGTAGAGGCAGTCGATCGACTCATGGGCGGTCTCGTAGGTACCCCATCCGGCTGGCCGCGTTGCCAGGCTTCGACCCACGGGGCGATGCTCGTCGGCCTGTAAGCCAAGATGCGCTGCCTTGATGCGGAGCGCGGCGTCGTTGGAAATCACGCAGGTCGGACCGTGCATCTGTTGGCCGAGCGCGGCGCCGATGATGCGGTTGTCGGGAAGGGACGGGTCGAGCCCGTGCTCGATCAAGAGGTGCTTCTGTACTCCGTTGATCTCGATCTTCAGCGTGCTGGCCGACGAGCCGTCGCCCACCGGCGTGGCGTCGGCCAGTGATCCGCCCGCGTTCACCCGCAACTCTTCGACCGTTCGCAGCGCGGTGCGCGCTGCCCGACCCACGTCGTCTGCCCGGCTCTTCAAGCCGTCGAGTTCCTCGATGACCGTGAGGGGAATGACCACGTCGACGCCGATGAAGCTGGCTATGCACGACGGGTCGGCGACGAGCACCGAGGTGTCGAGCACGATCCGAGTCCGCACACCCCCCTGGACATCGACATGACGAGGATGGGTAGGGGCGAGATCAGTCAACGCAACTCCAATCGTCGGTTCGGGAAGACAAGCGAACTGAGCAACGTGACAGTTGTAGCCGAGGAGGCGCGGTTGATGGTGGATAGTGGTCGCTACCTGGATGCTGCATCTGGTCACTGCATCTGGCCGCTACGTCTGGTCGCTACATCGCGGCCGGCACACCCGGGTCGAGTTCGACCCCGCAACTGTTGAGCGCGAATGACACGACGTGGTAGTTGCCGACGGTGAAGATCACGTCGAGCAGCTGTTGATCGCTGAGTCTCGCCGCCAGTGCTGTCCACGTCGGTGCGCTGATGCAGGCGTTGTCGTGCAACTCATCGGCGGCGTTCAGCAGCGTGGCGTCGTCGCTGCTCCACCCACCCTCGACGACCGGCAACTTGGTCCGTTGAACCTCGTCCGGACTGATGTCGCACTGCAGCGCGATGAGCGCGTGCTGGCTGAACTCGTACTGCGATGTGCAGCGCCAGCCCGTTCGCAGGATCAGCAGCTCGCGATCGCGTCGCGCCAGCGAGTTCTTGGCAAGCACGTGCGTGGCGAAGACCAGCCATCGACGTAGAAGCGCCGGGTGATGAGCGAGTGTGCCGAAGATGTTCAACGGTGATCCGTCGGGTGCGCGCAGCCCGGCCCTGTCGAACAGCTCGGCTACCTCCGCGGTTGGGGTCGTGACCGGTGCGATACGAGGCGTGTGCATGTCGTCATCTTGTCGCAGCGCCAGAATGTGCATGTGATCGAACCGCCGTGCCCGTTCTGCGATGCGATCACTGGCGAGCTGAGCGTGCGGACCGTGCTGGACGATGACGTCGCGATTGCGTTCCTCGACAGTTCGCCAGTTTTCAAGGGGCACGTGCTGGTGGTACCGAAGCGGCACACGCTGACGCTGGCCGACCTCGACGGTGATCTCGTGGGGGCGCTGTTCGAGCGGGTCCAGCGCGTGTCGGCGCGGATGCCGGTGGCCCTTGGTTGTGACGGAACGTTCGTGGCGATCAACAACGTGGTCAGCCAGAGCGTGGCCCACCTCCACGTGCACGTCGTCCCACGTCGTCGCAAAGATGGTCTACGCGGGTTCTTCTGGCCGCGCGTGCGCTACGAATCCGACGCCGAGGCCGACGACTACGCCCAGCGACTCGCCGCCGCGCTGAGCGAGTAGGGCAGCTCGGCGATGACTCAGCAGACGATGCGCATCTCGATGCCGCTCGGGTCGCACCGGCCATCGCCGAACACTCGGTGCTCGCCGCGCCGGAATCGCTGCGCGCTCCAGAGCACGGCATAGGCGTCGAGCAGATCGTCGATCGTCGCGCCCTTCGGCGCGTGCAACGGGATGTCGAAGTGTTCGGTCAACAGCCGTCGGCGCATGATCTGGCCGGCGGGCGCTTTCTTCGACGGTAGATTGCGATCGTCGTTGAGCATCTTGAACGTGCACTCGGGATGGACCTCGATGAGAGAGCAGCGTGCTCCAGAATCGATGAGGTCGTCCAGTTCGGCAACCTTCCGCATGATGTAGAAGGTCTGCTTGGAGATTCCGCGGCCGGTTGCCGCACGCGCCGCGGCCAGCGCCGATTGATAGTCCGCGCAGGCAAGCGCGGCGCGCGGTGGAGCAGGAAACACCGAACCTCGTGCTGGTCCGAGGTACTTTCGAGCCGCGACATCGCACGCGCGCGGCGGGCCGTCGAGCAACCCGATCGGCATGTCGA
>JANOJI010000639.1:0-3322 GCA_031408175.1 Ilumatobacteraceae bacterium | reverse complement strand
ACAGCGACCCCATGATCGATTCCGTGGCGGGGGCGGTCGTGAGGCCGAGTCCGGCGCCGAGCACGATCATCTGCCCGACGATCTCCAGATACGGCGTGCTGGCCGACGCGGTGGAGACCCAGACGAATCCGACGGCCATCAGTCCCAACCCGCTCGCCACGACGCGGGTCGTGCCAAGGCGGTCGACCACGCGTGGCGCCAGCACCGCCGACGCCGCAATGGCGAGGGCCACCGGCAACGTCCGGACGCCCGCCTGCAAGGGCGTGTAGGCGCGTACGAGTTGGAAGTACTGCGTGATCAAGAAGATGAATCCGAACAGCGCGAAGAACGCGAATGCCACGGACACGCTGCCGGCCGTGAAGCGCATGTTGGTAAAGACACTGACGTCGAGCATCGGGTGATCACTGTGCCGCTCCCATCGAATGAACGCCGTCAGCAGAACCGCGGCAAGGCCGAAGGCGACGACGCTGGTCGGTGATGTCCAGCCATGCGTTGGTCCTTCGATCACCGCCCAGACCAGCACGGTGACACCGGCAATCGACAGAGCGATGCCGAGCGGATCGAAACGGTGGATCGTCGTGTCGCGCGACGTGGGCACCACTCGCCAGATGCCGATCATGGCCACCATGATCACCGGTACGTTGACCAGGAACGCCGAACCCCAGAAGAAGTGTTCGAGCAAGAAACCGCCGGTTACCGGACCGAGCGCGACCGCCAGGCCGCTGGTTGCCGCCCAGATCGAGATGGCGATCGCACGTTCGCGGGCGTCGGTGAAGACGTTGACCAGAATCGCCAGCGTCGCCGGGAAGATCAACGCCGCGCCGATCCCCATGGCCGCCCTCCAGGCGATCAACTGGCCAGGAGTCGTGGCAATCGCGGCGAGAATCGAAGTGGCGCCGAACGCCGCCATCCCGATCATCAGCGTTCCCTTGCGCCCAAAGCGGTCACCGATGCTGCCGGCAGCCATCAGCAGGCCGGCGAACACCAGCACATAGGCGTCGACGATCCACTGCAGTTGGCTGGTCGTGGCACCGAGTTCGCGCACGAACGTCGGGAGGGCGACGTTCACGATGGTGCCGTCGACGACGATGATGAACACCGAAGCGCACAGCACCGCCAGGGTCAGCCACGGTGATCGACGATCTGTCGGTGTGGGGGTCTGTTGCATCGGAAGATCCTTTCGGAATCGTCATAACAGGGTCATAACGGGGTCATAACATAGTTATCACAAGGTGATTTCGAGGTCCACATGACATCCGCCACAGTCCACCCCCACTATCCTGCGCCCATGGTGCAGCTCGATTCGGTGGGCGCAATGCTTCTCAAAGCCGCCAGCGAGCTGCTGGCCGCGGAAGGGCCCGGCTCCCTGACGGTGCGGCGAATCGCCTCTGCCGCCGGTGTCAGCACCATGAACGTGTACTCACGGTTCGGCGGCAAAGACGGTGTGGTCGACCAGCTGTTCGTCGAAGGCTTCCGCCGGCTTGGCGACGGCATGCGGTCCGTGGTGGCCACCGACGACACGATCGCCGACATCATGGCGTGCGGCCTGTGGTACCGGCGGTTTGCCATCGACAACCCGACGCTGTATTCGGTGATGTTCGACAATGTCGTTCCCGACTTCAAACCGTCCGTCGAGGCCCAGACGATCGCCGGCGCGACGCTCGATCTGCTCGCCGATCGGCTCGAACGGGCGATGCAGGCGGGTGCGCTGCGATCGGCCGATCCACTGCACACGGCGGCACTGGTGTGGGCCACGTGCCACGGCGTCGTCAGCCTCGAACTGAAGGTGGTCGGTCCGATAGGGATCGATTGGCCGGCGGTCTACCTACAGGCAACGACCATGATCGTCAGGGGTTTGGCGTGACCAGTCGCCTCGGCCATGTCACGTGGACGGACCTGTGGAACCTGGCACCGCGGCCGATCATCGCCATTCCCATCGGCTCGTGTGAGCAACACGGGCCCCATCTGCCGCTCGACACTGACACGCGCATCGCAGTCGCGTTGGCGGAAGGTCTGGTCTCGTCGTTCGAGCCGGGCGACGTGTTGATCGGCCCGACGATCACAGCATCGTCCAGCGGCGAGCACGCCGCATTCCCCGGCACGCTGTCGATCGGCGCCGACGTCGTCGAGCACCTGATCGTCGAACTCGTGCGCAGTGCCGATTGGTCGGCAGGCGTGGTGTTGATCAACGGCCACGGCGGCAACGCCGCACCGGTGCAGCGAGCATCCAACAAACTGCTCGGCGAAGGACGTCGCGTGCTGGCATGGTGGCCGCACATCCGCAACGGCGACGCGCACGCCGGCGAGTCCGAGACCTCGATGATGCTGGCCCTCGCGCCCAACCTCGTGCGCATGACGAGGGCCGAGGCCGGTCGAACCGAGCCACTGGTCGACCTGATCGACGAGCTACGCGCCAATGGCGTTCGTGCCGTCAGCCCCAACGGTATTCTGGGCGATCCACGCTCGGCAACGGCCAACCACGGCAAGGCGCTGCTCACCCGGCTGACTATCGATCTCGTGGCTGCCGTCGACGAATGGCGAGCGTGACCGCGTCGTTCACGATCGACGGCTCGTACCGTCGATACGACCGTGTCGTGATCGGCGGTTCGCCGCTGCGACTGTTCAGACTTTCGGCTGGCGGCCAGCGAGTCGTCGAGGCGATCGAACTGCAGCAACCGCTGCCGGCCGGGCACGCCACGTTGACTGATCGCCTGGTCGAGGCCGGTGCGATCCATCCGGCACCAACCGAATCCGTGCTCACGGCTGCTGACGTCACGGTCGTGGTTCCAGCCTTCAACGCTCGGCCAACCGTGCCCGGCGACTACGGCGCGGTCATCGTGGTCGACGATGCCAGCGAGCCGCCATTGGAACCACTCGCGGGTGCGCTGACGATTCGCCTGGCGAGCAACAGCGGCCCGGCAGCGGCGCGCAACGCCGGCCTTGCCGAGGTGACCACATCGCTCGTCGCGTTCGTCGACACCGACGTCGATGTCGCCGGCGATTGGCTCTCGCGTCTGCTGCCGCACTTCAACGACCCACTGGTCGCGCTGGTCGCTCCTCGCGTCGGTTGCAGCGAAGGGTCGACAACGCTGGCTCAGTACGAAATGGTCAGGTCGCCGCTCGACCTGGGCGACCAGCCGGCACGCGTCGCCGCGGGCTCGAGGGTCAGCTACGTCCCGGCTGCCGCGCTCCTCGTCCGCACCGACGCGTTGCGAGCGATCGGTGGTTTCGACGAGTCACTGCGAACCGGCGAGGACGTCGACATGGTGTGGCGGTTGCTCGCAGCGGGCCATCGCTGTCGCTACGAGCCGGCAGGCGTCGT
>JANOJI010000633.1:0-4087 GCA_031408175.1 Ilumatobacteraceae bacterium | reverse complement strand
CGTGCTGCACTACGCGTTGCGCAAGGTGTTGGGCGAACATGTCAAACAGGCCGGGTCGTTGGTCGCTCCCGATCGACTGCGCTTCGACTTCAGCCACTACGACGCCGTGACCGACGCCGAGATCGACGAGATCGAACGGATCGCGAACAGCGAGACGCTCACCAACGCACCGGCGCGAGCGTTCGAGACCACCAAGGATGAAGCCGCAGCCCTCGGCGCGATCGCCTTTTTCGGTGACAAGTACGGCGAGGTCGTCAGGGTCCTCGAGGTCGGAAACTCGGTCGAACTCTGCGGTGGAACTCATGTGCGCGCCGCTGGTGACATCGGCTTGATCAAGATCGTCAGTGAGTCGTCGATCGGCTCCAACCTGCGACGTATCGAAGCGGTGACCGGCGAGAACTCCGTTCGGCTACTGCAGCGCGACGAGAAGCTGGTTGCAGATGCGGCTCGACTCGTTGGATCAAGCACCGAGGAATTGGTCGGCGGCGTACAGCGCCGCCTCGACGAGATCAAGGCGTTGCACGATGAGATCAAGACCCTGCGCGGTCAGTTGGCCAGTGGCCGGGCTGCGGAGTTGGCGACCGGTGCGTCAGACGGTGTCGTGGTCACCAGGGTTGATGGCATCAACCCAAGCGATCTGCGTGATCTTGCGGTCGCCGTGCGCCAGCAGCCTGGCGTGCACACCGTGGTACTCGGCGGGATCACCGATACCGGTGGTGTCTCGCTGGTCGCAGCGGTGACCAGTGAATCAGGCAAGGTCGCGGGCGACCTGATCAAGGACGCGGCCAAGGCAGTGGGTGGCGGCGGTGGCGGCAAGGGCGATATCGCCACGGCCGGCGGCAAGAACCCAGCGGGTCTCGACGAAGCGTTGCGCATCGCTGCGGAGGCGGCCGAGAAGTGATCCGTCCGGCGACCCGCGCCCTCGGCCTCGATCTGGGGTCGAAGCGCATCGGGGTGGCTATCGGGGATCGCACTGGCACCATCGCCTCTCCGCTGCAGGTATTGCAGCGCAGTGGAAGCGTGCGGCGAGATCACCAGGCGATCGCCGAACTGGTTGTCGAGGAGGAGGCCGACATCGTCGTGGTCGGCCTCCCCCTGAACATGAACGGCAGCAGCGGGCCTGCCGCGCGGGCTGCCATCGACGAAGCCGCGGCGCTGGCTACCGTTGTGGGCGTGCCAGTGGTGACCTTCGACGAGCGACGCACAACCGTGACCGCGGATCAGGCGATGATCGAGGCCAACATGCGTGCCCAGGCGCGGCGACGGATCGTCGACAAGATCGCTGCCGCGGTGATGTTGCAGAACTGGCTCGACGCAGGAGGGCCCACGTGAGCCGGCGCGGCCCACTCCTGGAGGAACGCGAATGGCAGCACGATCCTTGGGACGATCCCGACGTCACCGACGCATTGGTGATCGAGCGCCCTCGCCGCTCGCACCGCTCGATCAAGTACGTCGTCTACTTCGCTGGCGTCGTTGCGATCACCGGACTCATCGTGGCCGGGTGCGTCGGGCTGTGGTATCTCCGCCAGGTCAATCCGTCTGGCGACCCAGGTGCAGTCGAGGTGTTCAGGGTGTTGCCGACCGACTCGGTCGACACCGTTTCCGAGCGGTTGCAGGACCGCGGTCTCATCAACAACGCCAGGGTGTTCCGTTACTACGTCGACCACAATGGAGGACTCTCGCTCACGCCCGGCGACTACGAGCTGCGTCCACGTGATCACATCGGCAACGTCATGAGGGTGCTGCGAACGCCGCCGTCGTTGACGTACACCAAGGTCACGTTCCCGGAAGGCTTCACGCTCCAGAAGATGAGCGAACGCCTCTCTGCGAAGTTGCCGCGCACCGACCCGCTGGCCTTCATGACTGCCGTCACCGATGGCTCGATTCGGTCGCCGGTTCCGGGGCAGCCCGAGGGGCTCACCTCACTCGAGGGACTGCTCTTCCCCGACACGTATCAGATCTCGGCCGACGAGTCACCAAGCCATCTCGCCCAGCGCATGGTCGACCTGATGGACCTCGTCGTGCGACAAGAGAACGTGGTCGACAAGGCGTACCCGCTGCAGTTGTCGGCGTACAAGGTGCTGGTCGTCGCCTCGATGATCGAGCGAGAAGCCAAGGTCGACGAGGACCGACCCAAGATTGCTCGGGTCATCCTCAACCGTTTGGCACTCGGCATGCCGCTGCAGATCGACGCCACGCTGCTGTACGGGCAACCTGCCGGGGCGTCACCAACCGCTTTGAGCCAGATCGATACGCCGTACAACACATACATGCACGCCGGTCTGCCTCCCACCCCGATCGCGAATCCCGGCCGGGCGTCGATCCAGGCCGCGGTCAACCCTGCCCCCGACCCGTCTCAGGGTGACCCGATCTGCGTCGCCCTTCCGAATCCGAAAGACTGCCACTACCTGTACTACGTGGTGGCCGACGAGGACGGTCGCCACGCCTTTGCGGCGACGCTCGAGCAGCACGAGATCAACGTGCAACACGCCCGCGATCTCGGGTTGCTGGGGTGATCTCGGCCAGTACACGGGTTGCCGCGGTCATCGGCAGCCCCGTGCGTCACAGCCTTTCGCCGGCCTTGCACAATGCCGGGTTCGCATCGACCGGTGTCGACTGGGTGTACACCGCATTCGAGGTCGCTCCCGGCGCCGCGGGCGCGGCGCTCGATGCGATGCGCGTGCTTGGCCTCGGCGGTCTGTCGATCACCATGCCACACAAGGAAGCGGTCGCCGACCTGGTCGACGAGCTGGATCCTGCAGCTGCCGCACTGCGTAGCGTCAACACGGTCGTACCGATCGGCGATGGTCGGTTGAAGGGATTCAGTACCGACGGTGCCGGGTTCGTGGCGTCGCTCGTCGCCCAGAATGTGCAAGTCAGCGGGAAGCAGGTGGGTGTGCTCGGAGCCGGCGGTGCGGCACGTGCAATCATCGATGCGTTGGCGCGCTCCGGCGCAGCATCGATCATCGTCGTCAACCGCTCAGCCGAGCGGGCGGGCACAGCGGTCGAGCTGGCGGGAGGGATCGGCCGTGTCGGCGGTCCTGACGACATCGGTGTTTGCGACATCGTCGTCAATGCGACGTCGGTCGGCATGGGAACCGATGATCTGCCGTGCGATCTCGGCGTGCTGCATTCGAGTCAGGTCGTCGCGGACATCGTCTATCACCCGCGCCGAACTGCCCTGCTCGCAGCGGCCGACAAGGCGGGAGCCCGCACCGTCGAGGGGCTCGGGATGCTGGTGCACCAGGCCGTGCTGCAACAACAACTGTGGACCGGTGTCAGCGCCGACCCGGCAGTGTTGTGGGCAGCAGCAGAGCGGGAGTTGGCATCGCGAGGCCAGTAGCCTTGAGCTGATGCTTCGATATCTCACAGCCGGCGAATCGCACGGTCAGGCCCTGGTCGTGATCATCGAAGGCCTGCCCGCTGGGCTGTCGATCACGGTCGAGGAGATCCAAGCCGAGATGGCGCGGCGCCGCCTCGGCTATGGCCGCGGCCCTCGCCAGAAGTTCGAGCAGGACGAGCTCACGCTGCTCGGTGGCGTTCGCCATGGGCGCACATTGGGGTCGCCCGTCGCAATCGAGATCAAGAACAGCGAGTGGTTACGCAGCGACAAGTGGCACGACGAGATGTCGCCGGCACCCGGTGCGACGAAAGCGCCGCTGACACAGGTGCGTCCGGGCCACGCCGATCTGGTGGGCATGCAGAAGTACGGCTTCACCGATGCGCGCGATGTGCTCGAGCGGGCCAGTGCTCGTGAGACGGCCGCCCGGGTTGCCGCTGGCGCAGTCGTCAAGAAGCTGCTCTCCGAACTCGATGTGTCGATCCTGTCGCACGTCATCCAGATGGGCGCAGTCCGCTCGAAGGCGATCGAACGGCCGACGATGGCTGACTTGGCGCGGGTCGACGAGTCGCCGGTGCGATGCTTCGACTCAGCGGCCGAGGCGGCGATGATCGACGAGGTCAAGGCGGCGGCCAAGGATGGCGATTCCCTCGGGGGAGTTGTGGAGGTGCTCGGCTACGGCTTGCCGATCGGTCTCGGCAGCCATGTGCACTGGGATCGAAAGATCGACGCCGCTCTCGCACAGGC
>JANOJI010000617.1:0-4738 GCA_031408175.1 Ilumatobacteraceae bacterium | reverse complement strand
GCCTGGTCGAGCACGGCGTGCGAATCGATGCCAGCGGAAATCATCAGGTGGGCGGTCGCGACTTCCATCTCCGAGGTCAGCGTCCACACGTGAATGTCGTGCACATCGACAACGCCAGTGATCGTCTCGAGTTCGCGCCGCAGCGCAGGGATGTCGAGTCGGGCCGGCGCAGCTTGAACCAGGACCAGCAGAGCCTCCCGCCCGAGCCGCCACGCCCGGGGCAGGATGAAGATGCCGATCACGGCACCGATCACGGGGTCAACCCACGTCCAGCCCGTGATGCCCCACAACACTGCGGCGGCGATCACACCCAACGATCCGAGGGTGTCCGACAGAACCTCGAGATACGCGCCGCGCATGTTGAGGCTCTCCTTCGCCCCCGCGCGCAACAGCAGGAAGGCGATCACGTTGACGATGAGCCCGATCACACCGACCACGAGGACAGGAGTCGATGCGACGTCCGGTGCGTTGCCGAGCCGGCCGACTGCTTTGAACAGCACATAGCCGGCCACCGCGAACAGCAGCACTGCGTTGAGCAGCGCCGCCAGGATCTCGAGCCGATACAACCCGAACGTGCGCTGCGGATGCACCCTGGCGGTGGATGCCGCCTGAATGGCCGCCAGTGCCATTCCGAGGCCGAGTGCGTCGGTGGCCATGTGCCCGGCGTCCGACAACAGTGCCAACGAACCTGTCACGACACCGACTGCAACCTGCACCACCAGGAATGCGACGATCAGTGCGAACGAGATCAGCAGCGGCTTGATGTGCCGCGCACCTGCGCGCAGCGCCGCCGCTCCGTGATCGTGACGGTGCTCGGGCTCGGCGCTCATACTTGCCTACTCGTAGCGGACGCCCTGGCGGTCGAGCTCCTTGTGGATGGCATGGATATCGACATCGTCGAGATCGGTGTTGGCGTGTATCGAGAGCGCCGCAGCGATGCCCGCACCTTGACCCAAGACGGCACAACACGACATGTTACGCGTCGAGGCGTGCGACACGCGATCGCCGCCCGACGACCTGCCCGCGACCAACAAATTGTGCACGCCTTTCGGGACCAGGTTGCGGTATGGGATCTGGAAGTAGCGACCGGTCGTCGGCAGAATCAAGATGCCGTAGCCGTCGATGAACTCGGGGTAGATCCCGATCGCATCCTCGAACCGACCCTGATCACGTACGTCACGCTCGGTCATGTTGTACATCGCATCGATCTTTCGCGTGTCGCGAATCCCCAGCGTCATGCCGAAGTTGCGCAGGCGTGCCCCCTCGCAGCCAGGCGTATAGCGCCGCAGCGCCTCGATGGCGTACATCGCCTGACGGCGACCTTCGATCTCTCCTCGCGTCAGATCGTCGGGGTCGGTGCCGTCGATGCTGTCCATGTGGACGAGATTCATGTACGTCAGTTCTCCGGTGTCGTGAATCGCACCCCACGTTCCGGCGAGGGTGGAAAGGGTCGGCGGCAGCAAACCGTCCTTGATCGCCTGCTCGAACGGATGCTTCAAGAAAGGCGAGAACATGTCATCCTCCTTTCCGCCCGTCTCGATGTTCCATTCACCGCCGCCGGCCCAATCCTTGTAGGTCTGCGGGTCGGCCCTGATTCCGGCGATGAAGGCCTTCTTGTCGACGCCGGCGAGGTGGAACATGACCGACGCGGCCATCATCTGTTCCTTCGCGGTGTGGAACGTCGGTGCACCCGCACGATGGGCTACGTCGGCATCACCCGTTGCGTCGATCACTCGTCCGGCGCGGATTGCTTCTCGACCCGCCTTCGACTCGGTGATGATGCCCGCGATCTGGTCGCCATTCATGATCGGAGCGACGAACGTTCGGTGGAGCATGCCGCAGATGCCCGCCTCCTCGACCAACGTATCTGCGACGAGCTTGAACCCTTCTGCATCGAGCTCGAACGACAGCGACTGACTCTCGGCCACCGCCGCACCCATCTCGTGAGCGCGGGTCTCGAACTCGCGACCGATTCCGTTGGCTTCGATCGTTTCCTCGTGGCGATACCACGCCATGCCTTCGACACCGACCGCGGTGATGTTGCCACCGAAGCAGCCGAACCGCTCAACCAGAGTCACCTCGACGCCTGTACGAGCAGCGGCAAGTGCGGCCGCGAGGCCCGCCGGGCCCGAGCCGACGACGAGCACATCGGTCTCGTGGATGACATCGATCTGGCGGGCGGGCTCGGTAATGGTGCCGTATGTGCGGCGGCCAGATGCAGTGGTCATCGCGGAAACCTAGTCGCCGGCGGTGTCTGGCAGTTGAGCGACAGCCAGTTCGCCGGTGACGTCGAGGTGTCTGCGGTAGCGGTCAGCTCCCCTGTGCTCGGGAAGCCAGCCGGTGATCACGTAGTTGACGCGTTCACCGATGTTGACAGCGTGGTCGCCGATGCGCTCGTAGAAACGGGCGACGACTGCGAGTTGGACGGCCACCTGCACTTCGATGCGTCCAGCGGCATGGCTCTCGAAGATGGCTTGCACGAACTGTCGTTGCAGGTCGTCGAGATACGAGTCCATGTCGTCGATGGCCGCCGCCTTCGCCGCGTCGTTCTCGACGAACGATTCGATGGCCGACGTGTACAGCTGCTGGGCCTGCTCGCTCATCCGGCTGATGATCCCGCGCAGCTTCGGGTCGAGTTCGTGGCCGTAGATGCGTCGAGCTGCCTTGCAGATGTTGACGAGCAGATCAGCGGATCGCTCCACATCGGCGATCATCTTCAGCAAGGCGACGAGCTGACGGAGATCGCCGGCCACCGGTGCCTGAAGTGTCATGACCCTCAAGCAATGCTCCTCGAGATCGAGCGTTCGTGCGTCGATCTCGTCATCGCCGCGAATGATGAGATCGGCACCCTCGAGATCGCCGTCGAGAAGGACCGCCGTCGCTCGCGGAATGAGCTCGGTTACTGACGCAGCGACGCGGACCAGCTCGGAGCGGGCATGTTCGAGGTCTTCGCGAAACTTCCTGCGCAGTTCCTCGCTCACCCGAATCGACCGGTCACATACGCCTCGGTACGCGGATCTGCGGGCGTTGAGAACATCTTGGTGGTGCGTCCGTACTCCACGAGGAGACCCGTGCGTCGATCGCTGGCCTCGTTGACCTCGGTGGTGAAGAAGGCAACGCGATCGCTGACTCGTGCAGCTTGTTGCATGTTGTGCGTCACGATCACGATCGTGTACTTCGACTTGATCTCCTGCATCAGGTCTTCGATTCGAGACGTTGCGATCGGGTCAAGCGCGGAACAAGGCTCGTCCATCAGCAGAACTTCTGGCTCGATGGCAATAGCCCTTGCGATGCACAACCGCTGCTGCTGACCGCCGGACAGGCTGAGACCCGAGGCTTGCAGGCGATCCTTGACTTCGTCCCACAGTGCCGCACTGCGTAGCGACCGCTCGACGATCTCGTTGAGGTCACTCTTGCGTCGTACCCCGTTGCCCTTTGGCCCGTAGGCGACGTTCTCCCAGATGCTCTTCGGGAATGGGTTCGGCTTTTGGAAGACCATGCCAATTCTCCGACGCACCTCCGGAGCATCGGCCTCGCCTCCATAGAGGTCGATGCCGTGGTACGAGACCTCGCCAGCGACACGAGCCCCCTCGATCAGGTCGTTCATACGGTTGAAGCAGCGCAAGACCGTCGACTTGCCGCAACCCGACGGCCCGATGAACGCGGTGATCTCGGTTTGACGGATGGCCAGGTTGACGTCGCGTACGGCCCTGAACTCATCGTAGAAGACCTCGAGGTTGCGGGTCAGCAGAACGGTCGGCGACGGTTGCGTCTCGTTCGTCGTTTCGGTTGACGGTTCCGGCGACACAGCGATCCTTGAGGTTACAACGTCGTGTGATGTGGACATGTCGTCTCTCTCCACTGGTTCACCAGCGTTGCTGGAATCGGTTGCGAATGAATATGGCAGTGCCGTTGAGGGCCAGCAGGACGACCATCAACACGATGATCGCGGCGGCCGCAACCTGCCGCAACTCATCGGTCGGGCTCGTCGAGTAGTTGTAGATCAGCAGTGGCACGGTGGTGTAGCGCGAGTCGAGCCCCGACGGGTTCCTCGTGAGGAAGGTCAGGCCCCCGAGCAGTAGCAATGGAGCCGTCTCTCCGAGTGCCCGGCTGACGGCGAGGATGCTGCCAGTGGCGATGCCGGCGGCCGCGGAAGGCAACACCTGTTTGCGGATGGTCTGCCAACGGGTGAGACCCAAGGCCAACGAGACGGTGCGCAGCGAGCCGGGTACGGCCCGAATCGCCTCCCGGGAGGCGATGATGACCGTCGGCAGCACGACAAGCGCCAGGATGAGGCCCGCTGTGGCCACAGTAGGGCCCCACTGCAGCGGGCCTCGGGCAATGAACGCAAGCCCGACGATGCCGTAGACGATCGACGGCACCGCAGCCAGGTTTTGAATGTTGACCTCGATCAATCGGTTGTACCACCGACCCTTTTTGGCGAACTCCTCGAGGTAGATCGCTGTTGCGATGCCGAGCGGGAGGGTCACCACCGCGCAGAAACCTGTCACCCACAGGGTTCCGAAGATGCCCGACTGGATGCCTGCGCGCGCTGGGCGTTCCGAAGGCTGGTTCTTCAAGATCGCCGTGCCGATCCTGTCGCCGCCGTCCATGAATGTTCGAACGAGTACCGCGAGCAGGGATCCGAGGGCAAGTCCGATGGTCGCGTACAGGAACAGTCGGAACATCACATCGCGGATCTGTCGTCCGGTCGAGACCTGGTTGACCAGGCTGATGG
>JANOJI010000583.1:0-2018 GCA_031408175.1 Ilumatobacteraceae bacterium | reverse complement strand
GGGTGGCGGGGTGGTCGAGGGGTACCCGCACGAGATCGGTGAGAAGAGGATGAGCAACTCGTTCGTCTACAACGGAACGCGCACGCTGTACGAGCAGGCCGGCTTCGAGTTCGTCCGTTCCAAAGGGCTGAAGAACACCGTCATGCGGTGCACGATCCGACCTGCCTGAACCCTGCCCGACCGTTGTAGGACGTCGGCCTCGCGAACGGGATCGAGGATGTCGTAGTAGTCGGCTCGAGTTCGCTTTCCTGAGCGGAGACGAGCGGCAGCATCGCCCAACCGTCGAACTGGTCGAGCACTCGGTCTGACTGGCGAGCACGCCCTGCGCGCCGCTCTACAGTCGTCACATCTCACCCGACCGCGAACTGCACGTGCTCGTGTCCACCAACTCAGCTGACAGCGAATAACACTCGCTCAGATCAACGCAGCCGACTTGGTGGCCAAGGAGCGCGTAACGGCGCATCTGCGCTGGTCGTTCTATGGCCCGACGAACACGTTTCCGGTTGACTGGATGACGGTGTCGTGTTGGTCTGTCGCCGACAACAGTACTGTCACTCCTTGCTGGTACTGCTCGGTGGTCAATCGGTAGCCCTTTGTGCTCCCGGTGTTGGCGGAGGACTTTCCGTGCACTGTGCCATCGATCGTGATCGTCCAGAGGACTGCGCTCGCGGCGGGTACGACTCCGTCGAGGATGATCTCGAGGTACGGGCCGTCTGGCTGCTCGACGAGGCGGAACTTCACGGGAGATGGCGCGACGTTGAGGCCCTCGGTGGTGGCTCGGAGCTCGGCGACTACCAGGTCGCCTTCCGCGATTGCGGGTGGAGGCGGTGTCGTTGGGAGCGTTGCGAGTTCGACCGTGTTGCCGAGGCGGCGGGCGAAGGCGACTCCCCACAGATCGCTGAATGTTGCTGTCCAATCGTCGACGAGGCTGTGCCAGTTGCCGGTTCCGTCGGGGTCGAGGAGTGCGATCACGGGAAGTGTCGGACTGGGGTAGTCCTGGCTCGGGTCGACGGCGGGCCCGATGGTGGTCGAGTAGGCGACGCGACCGTCTGGGAGCGCCGCTGGTTGTACGGCGGGAAACAGCGACGATCCTCGGTAGCCGGGGTCGCGGGTGATGCCGAGTTGCCATCGGCCTTGGCCATCTTCACCTCGGATCGTGTCGTGGTCATCGATCGTGTAGGTCGTGGCGCCGATGTTCGGCGTGAGCGGGTTGCCGTTGGCGTCGACGTACCCGAGAAGGAGGTCGCCGGTCTCGCTGTCGATGATCCCGTCAGATCCGTGTCCGAGCAGCGCGCTGGATGCTTCCGCGAACCTGACCATGCTGGCCGGTGTTGACGCGATGACCGTGCCTGCCGTCGCTCCGACCAGAGAGATCGCGACAATCGATCCACCCGCCGGATTGTCAGGTGTGGACTGCTGGATGACGCCATAGACCACGTCGCCGGGACCGCCAACCATGAGGACCGGCGGTGGCACGCCAACTGCCAGCGAGACCGTGCGCGTCGCACCTGACGGATCGGCGACGACGATCCGTCCGTTCACCTGATCGACGACAGCGATGCCTCCTCCGTCCAGCACCGCGACCAGCGGCATCCGTTCCGGCTCGTCGGCCTCGGCTGGGATCTCGATCGTCGCCAACGTACTGAGTGGCAGTGCGGGTGGTGGGTCGCGATAGCTCACCGAGATCGGCGTCGACGACGGGTCCGTCTCGGTACTCGTCTCTGTCTTTGTTGGAGGAACGATCGTCGGCGGCGTGGCTGCGATGGTCGTTGCAGGTGTGACCCCGCTGCTTGTGACGGGTTCGTCGACCGGAGAGCGCGGATCGGGCCGAACACCAATGGCAATGATGCCGGCCACAACGAGGCCGACCACGGCCACCGCGGCGACCACCAGCCACACGCGCTGCCGCGCCGCAGCACGCGGTGAGATGATTGCCAAGTCGTCCCAGTCGTGCGGCGTTGGCGCAGCATCGTGAAGCTCGTGGACGAGCTGTCGGACTCGGCCGTCGAACGCGTCGC
>JANOJI010000565.1:0-5972 GCA_031408175.1 Ilumatobacteraceae bacterium | reverse complement strand
CGTGGCGATTGGCGGCACGCCAGCCGACATCGAGGCTGTCGCCGCGGATCAACGCCACCGATATGGCATTGCTGGCGGTGTCGGCGACATCGCCAACGCGGCCCTGTACCTGGCCAGTGACGAGTCCAAGTTCGTCAACGGCCACACCCTTGTCGTCGACGCCGGCCGCACCATCAACGGTGGGTCGACACGCTTGACGAGTGCCGCTGCGGCGACGATCGAGGTGGCCCGGGTTGAACCATGAGCGTGAGTGGCCTGATCGTCAGTGGCCTGAGCATCAGTGGCCTGAGCATCAGTGGATAGTCACCGTTCCCGCGTTGCCGTCGACGGTGACGATGACGCCGTCGGGGATGATGCCGGTGGCATCGGCGACGGAAGCCACGCATGGGATGCCCAGCTCGCGCGACACGATCATCGCGTGGCTGCCCATTGCACCGACGTTGACAACGACGGCCGCCGCGGGAACGAAGAGCGGCACCCATGACGGATCGGTTTGCGGAGCGATCAGTACGTCGCCGGGCTCGAGCCCTTCCGGGTCGGCGGCATCGAGCACCACGCGGGCGCGTCCGGTGGCGACGCCACCCGACCCCGATGCGCCGTGCAGCACCGTGCCAGATGCGGCCTTGGTCAGTTGCTTGTCGGCGCGGCGCGTCATCTCGCTGAGGAGAGGAACACGTCCGTTCACCACGAACAGCGGCTCATAGTCGAACAACGTCTGGTACTGAGTCCACCGCTGGGCGATGACCGGTTTGAACGCCTCCGGCTGGAAGCGGACCTGATCGAGTTCGGTGTCGGTCAGCATGAAGACCTGTTCGACTTCGTCGATCACGCCGAGTTCGACGAGCCGACTCCCGAACTCCCTCAGCGCCACGCGCATTTCGTTGATCACACGGACGACGTTGGTCTTGGCGCGCTCGCGGCCGGCAAGGAAGATGCGAGCGGACTGCAGCCCGGCTTCGAACAGCCCGGCGGTCTCGGCATCGTCCGCGATCTTCTGGCGCACCTCGGTGAGTATGCGATCGCGCTCGGTCACCGATGCCGCGTGCCGGGCGGCCGGCGACAGAGACTCGTCCGACTTGCGCATCAGGTTGATCGCAGCGAGCGCGATGCGCGGGCTGACCTCCCACGATGCTGAGCGCAGGTCGTACTCGTTCTGCGCCCGTGAGCCGTGATCGAACAGGAACCGCTCGAACTGTGCAAGGAATGCGGCCGCAGCCGGGTCGTCGGACGCGCGCAAGCGATCGAGTACGTCGTCGGGGCCGGCCTCGAACGACGCGTTGACGACTGCGGAGTTGCGAGCGTTGCGACCGAGGTCCCACATCGCGTGCGATGGTGCGGCCGAATCGACGTCGATCCCGGCCAGTAAGCGGATCGACAAGCTCGCATCCCCGAGCCCATCGCAAATCGCGGCGAGCGCACCCGTGCCCAGCGGCGAGAGCGACGAGATGCGCATCGCGTTCTCGAATGTCTGCTGGACGTACGGCACCATCGACCGTGTCCTGGCGATCAGCGCCGCGTCGGTGAGCTCGGACAGATTGGGACGTTGCTCGCGCAGGCTTCGTGCGAGGTCCTTGTCGGCGTCGAGCTCGGGAAGTGAATCGGTCGACATCGCCCATCCCATCGAGGCCGCCAGCCGGGCCTCGTGCGCCGGCGAGTCGTGCCATGGCTGGTGCTCATAGGGCGGGACCTCGTCGCGCTCGTCGAAGAAGGCCTTGTCGATCATCTCCGGCGACGCGCCTGGCATTCGGGCGCCGAGAACCCGGGTCATCGACAGCGGGTTGTACGGATACCCACCGAAGACCTTGAAGAGCTCAGGAAGCTCCGGGTCGACGAACTCGTCATAGTCGAGCGCGCCGATCGAGATGTAGCCATCGCGCAAGCCTCTGCACATGCCTTGGCGCAGCACGAGGCTCTGCCCGAGTGGACTGAACGGCTCGGGAAACACGTCGGCGGCGTTGCCCCGCGTCCATGCCGGAAATCGATCTTCGAGGGTGGAATCTCCGAACCATGTGCTGTCGTTGCTCACGAATGTTCTCCTTCGCCCGCGCGGTCACTGAACGGTGCGGTGGCACGATGCCACTTCGGCGGTTCCGCTGACGACCCGGTCAGGTCCGCGCTCGAGCCACACCGAGCACGTCGCCGTCCAGCCCGAGTCTGTCGCCGTCACCGAGTCGACAACACCGTTCGCCACGACGGCATCGCCATCGAGCACTCGGGAGTGGAACTCAACCGTCAGCCGGCGGATCGCATCATCACCCGCCCAAGCCATCAACATGTTGGCGATGTAGCCGAGATTGAGCGGACCTTGATTGACCGTGCGACCACCCAGCCCCAGCGCAGCGGTTGCATCGCGATCCCAGTGGATCGGGTACGGGTCGCGCAGAATCGCCGCCATCGTCTTCATCCGCTGCGGGTCGACCGACCCGATGCGAAATGGCGGGATCCGGTCGCCAACTCGCGGTGTTGCGTTCATCGCACGAACCGCCAGCGGTTGGTGACGCGAGCAGCGAGCTCGCCCTCGGGCTCGCGCAATTCGATCGAGAACGCGATGTCGTCGTGCACCGCGTTGCCCTGTTCGTCGCGGGTTCGCTCGGCATTGACAATGCCGCCTCCAAGGTTGTACTGGCAGCTCTCGCGCAGTGGGCGCAGATACTCCCAGTCGTATCCGAGCAGGGTCACCGAACCCGCGCGACCATCTCCATCACCGAGTTCGAAGAGTGCATCGATCGACGTGCCGACTCCTTGGATCGGAACGTGGAAGAGCACGATCGGGTGCGCCAGGTCGCCGGACATCGGTGGACGCTCGGTGCAATCGGTCAGCAACGCATTCTCCCAATGGGCGATCGTGTAGTCGCCGCCGGGAAACTGCGTCCCGACCAGCGCTGCGAGTTCGGCGTCGGTCATCGCATCGCGCCCCACCAGGTCGACGGGTTCAGCGGGTAACGCTCCCGGTAGTGGTCGCGTCGGGTGGTCAGAACCGACTCGTCGACCGGGCCGAGTGGCGTCGGTTCGATCGTCTCATCGGCCGAGATGGGCGTGGCGAGCTCCGAACAGCCGGGAACGGGATCGACTCGTTCCAGGCGAAGGCTGGTGATGAAGTCGCGCATCGTGCCGGCGATCACGAAATGATGCTGGCTCGCCTGGTGCTCGACGAAGGCGTCGTAGTCGTCGAACGCGAGTGTCGCCAGGTAGCTCCCCGGGTCGGACAGGCGGAGATACTCGTACCGGCGGATCCCTGGCTCTCGCTCCAGCGTCACCGCAGCGAGCTCGCGCGCCGCTCGTTCGAACATCGCTTCACGACCTGGAGCAACGGTGATGTGGGCGAGCACGACGACCATTTTCAGAAACTAGCCGACTGGTATGTTCTTGCCATGCACGTCGATCTGTTCAGTGTCGAGACGCAGGAGGATTGGTACCCGACGTACCAGTACCTGCGCGATGAGCAGCCGGTCTACCTGGTGCCGGGAACAAACGAGTACGTGATCAGTCGCTACGACGACATCCTGCACGTGTTGCGGCATCAGAAGACCTTCCCGACCGGTGCCAGTAAACGTCGGTCACCGACGGCGCAGGAGGTGTACGACCGGGGCGGGTGGGAACGGATGACGCCCCTGGGCACGAATCCGCCCATTCACCGCCACTACCGCGACCTCGTTGATCACTTCCTCGGCGGTGACGGTCTGGACCAGTGGCATCCATTCATCGAGCATTCGATTGACGTGCTGTTCACCGAGTTCGAGGGTGATGGACACGTCGAATGGATCGCGCAGTACGCGTCGAAGCTTCCATCCCGCGTGATCACGCACATGCTCGGGCTGCCGCTCGAGCACCTCGATCAGCTCCGGGCCTGGAGCTCGGCGTGGGTGTTGCCGTTCATCCGCAAACTCGAACCCGACGAGGACGTGTGGGTCGCCGAGCAGGTCGTCGAGTTCTACGACTACCTGAAGGCGGCAATCGCCGACAAGCGATCGAGCCCCGGCAACGACATCATCACCTCGCTCACACAAGCAAGTTTCGCCGGTGAACGATCGCTGACCGATCAGGAGATCATCACCACCGTCGACCACCTGTTCATCGGCGGCAACGAGACCACGACGTTCGCGATGGCGTCAGGGCTGTGGATCCTGCTGCGCGAGCCTGGGTTGTACGACCGGCTGGCCGGCGACCGAACGCGCATCCCCGACTTCGTCGAGGAGGTGCTGCGCATCGAATCGCCGACGCAAGGGCTGTGGCGAGCCGTTGCCGAGGATGCGGTGATCGACGGGGTCGCGATCCCGGCTGGGTCTACGGTGCATCTGCGCTATGCCAGCGCCAACCGCGACGAGCGGATGTTCGCGTGCCCGGCCGATGTCGACCTCGATCGACCCAACTCGCGACGTCACATGGCCTTCTCCCTGGGTGAACATCACTGCCCTGGTGCTGGATTGACCCGCCTCGAACAGACCCTCACGTTCGAGGCGGTCTTCGATCGCCTCCCCAATCCACGGCTTTCCGATGGCCGCAACGACTTCACCCACGTTCCGATGTTCGCCATGCGGTCACTCCGCGAGTTGCATGTCGACTTCGATCCGAGCGCCAAGGAGAAAGCATCATGACGATCTTCGACCGACTACGGATGGACGGCCGTGTTGCGGTGGTCACCGGCGGCGGGCAGGGAATCGGCCGGGCGATCGCCATCGGGCTGGCATCATGCGGCTGCGATGTCGTGATCAACGCCCGTCGACGCGGTGATCTCGAACAGACGGCGGCCGACATCGAATCGTTCGGTCGTCGCGCGCTGATTGTCGACGGCGATGTCCGCGACCTCTCGGAAACGATCGCCGATCGCGCCATCGAAGAGTTTGGCCGTCTCGAGGTGTGGGTCAACAACGTCGGCGGATCGGACGAGAAGACCACGATGCCGTTGATCGACACTCCTGATGAGGTGTTCCGCTCCCAGCTGGAGCTGAACCTGACGACCGCGTTCCAGGGGTGCAAGGCGGCGGCAAAGCGAATGCGCGATGGCGGTGCGATCATCAATATCTCGTCGGGTGCCGGGACCAGAGGCTCGCCGTTTACCGGGCCCTACGCGGCTGCGAAAGCAGGGATGAACAATCTCACCCAAACGTTGGCGTTGGAGCTCGCGCCGCGAATCCGGGTGAATGCCGTGGCTCCGGGCCCGGTTGCTACCGAGGCGTTCCTGGACATCTTGAACGTCAGCGACCAACTCGATCAGCTGGCGGCCACCATTCCGCTCGGACGGCTCGGAGTCCCCGACGACATCGCCGACGCAGCGGTCTTTCTGGCGTCCGATGCGGCGAACTGGATAACCGGCCAGCTTCTGCTTGTCGCCGGCGGCCGTACGGAGCGCTCGTTTCAGTACCGACCGAAGGACGGTACGTGATCAACGTCGTGCCCGTCCCGGCGCGGATCGGACGCCCGCCCGACACCGATCCCGCCGAGACCAGGCGACGCATCGTCGATGCCGCTCGACACGAGTTCGCGCTTCGCGGATACGCGGCGGCCACGAACCGAGTGATCGCCACGCTGTCGGGCGTCACCACGGGCGCCGTGTATCACCACTACAACTCGAAGGCCGAGCTGTATCGCGCCGTGCACGCCGACGCCCATGACCGCGTGTACGCACGATTCGCTGCGACGGCTCGCGGGTTGGCGTCGTTCATCGACATGTTCGACGCCGTGTTGGACGTGGCGGCTGAGCTGAACGAGGGCGACCCCAGCCTGGCAGCGTTCATCGGTGCAGCGCGTATTGATCGGCGTCGACATCAGGAACTGGCTGCGGTGATTCCTGACGATCACATCCGCCGCGCCACGTTCTCCGGCGGCCTGATCGAGGTCGGCATCGCCACCGGAGAAATCGCCGAGCCCCGCCGTGCGGAGGTAGCAGCGTTTATGGACGTCGTATTCGTGGGACTCAACGATGCTGTGTCGGATGACCTGCGTCAGCAGCGCAGGGCGATCGCATCGATCAA
>JANOJI010000535.1:0-3732 GCA_031408175.1 Ilumatobacteraceae bacterium | reverse complement strand
GAGCCGGGCCGGATGGCCGACGCCGTGGCGATCGCGAAACGTCACGATGATCCGTGGACCAACCTGCTGCTCGCGCGCGAACGGGACATCTTGTTGGTCGTCAGCGACGGCCAGGCTCGGTACGGCACCGCGGCGCTGATGAAAGCGGCGGGACAATCCACGACAACGAGCGTTCGCATCGGGTCGACGTCGCGTCGTTGCGTCCTGCGCCGGCCGGATGATCCCACCAAGAACTGGACATGGTCAGCGGTGATGACCGCACTGCGAGCGGTGCAGGCCGACCCCGTCGCCGCGATCGAACAGGGTCTCGCTATCGATGCGATGGAGGCCGACGTAACGACCCCCAGCACCGGCACCTTGATTCTCGAATCCGACATGCCCGGAGGGCCGAACAGCGTCGCCGGTCCACCACCGCCCGGTACCACGTTCGACGCTCCGCCGCTGCCGTCGCTGATCCACGACGCCACCTGGTTCAATGCCGTGCGCTCTGCGGGTTACCACAACCATGTGCTCGACAATCTCGATCAACTCTTCTCCGACAACGCGGCGCTGTAGTGAACGACGCGCTTGTCGGGCTGAGTTGGGCGGAAGCAGTGGCTGCCGCTCCACCACGAGATCCGCTGACCCAACTCGAGCGCAACAACATCATCACGATGTTCGCCGAGCTGCTCGACGGGCTCTACGTCCACCTGCCGTTGAAGCGGGCGATGTACGGAATCGACCCTGTGCAGCAGCTGCGCCGTCTGCACGAGCGAGCGCGGCTGATGAGCGACGACGCCTTTCATCGCGAGATCGGCAGCATCCTGACCAACCTGCGCGACGCGCACACCGCATACATCGCCCCATCGCCGCTCGCCGGTTCCGCGGCTCGATTGCCTTTTCTCGTCGAGCAGTTCGGCTCGGACTCAGTGCCGCGGTTCATCGTCTCGAAGGTCATACCCGAACTGGTCACCGACGACGAGTTCGTCGAGGGCGTCGAGATCATCGAGTGGAATGGTGTACCGATCGCCGACGCCGTACGACGCCGAGGCGAGAGTGAGCGCGGAGGACGACCCGATAGCGCCATGGCGAGAGCACTGGACTCATTGACATTTCGTCCGCTCGGCATCGGACCGCCGCCCGACGAGCGGTGGGTCATCGTCGGTTTTCGGCCTGGCGACGACGCTCCACTGCGCGAGCATCGCTTTGATTGGCGATTCATCTATCCAGGTCCCGCACCCGACGCCGCTCATCCCACTGCACCAGCCGCTGCGGCAACGGCGATTCACCCTGACCGCGCCATGGTGCGGCGCGCCAAGAAGCTGTCGTTCAACTCGGCACTGTGGGAAACCGAACGGCACGACCGAGTCGCCGCTGCCGGAGTCGGTCTGGGCGACAGCGGATGGATCACCGGGCAATTCCAGGACAACGTGTCGGCGCGTGTGGTGTCCGTTGCAGGGCGTGACTATGGCTACCTGAGGCTGTGGAGTTTCGAGCTCAGCGACGACGACGGCTTCGTTGCCGAGGTCGTACGCCTGCTCGCCGAGCTTCCTCAAGATGGATTGATCATCGATCTGCGCGGCAATCCCGGCGGTCTCATCTGGGCGGCTGAACGGCTGCTGCAGTTGTTCACACCATCATCGATCGCGCCGACACGGTTCTCGATCATTGCCTCGGATCTCACTCGGTCCATGACCGACGCACCGCAGAACCGCCGGTCGCTGAGTCCTTGGCGGCGCACACTGCTCGATGCAATCGGTACCGGAGAGGTCTACTCACAGTCGGTGCCGATCACACCATCCGAACGCTGCAACGACATCGGTCAGGTGTACGGCGGCCCGGTGATCACGGTTGTTGATTCAACGACGTACTCGGCAGCCGATCTGTTCGCCGCGGGCTTCGCCGACAACGGCATCGGCACCGTCGTCAGCCTCGGTCGGGCTACTGGTGCGGGCGGCGCCAACGTGTGGTGGGCAGACACGTTGAACAGCGTGCTTGCCGGCACACCGCATCAGCTGCCACGGCTTCCGAAGGGCGTCGGATTCACGATGTCGGTGCGCCGGGCGACTCGCATCGGCGCCTCCGACGGCGCCCCGATCGAAGACATCGGCATCGTCGGGCACCGCACATACGCAATGACTCGCGACGACCTGCTGCGCGGAAACACCGACCTCCTCACGTTTTGCGCACGGTTGATCGAGTCCGAGCCGGCCACGTCGCTCGTCGTTCGTTGGAAGGCTCCGCTGCTCGATCTCGAGGTCGGCAGACTCGATCGGATCGATGTCTACGTCGACGGCCGTCCGCATCAATCGCACGATGTGGTGGACGCGCTGCAGCTGACACTCGGGCACCCACAGCAACTGATTCGTGTCGAGGGGTACCGCGGCGAGAATCTGCATCAAGTTCGAACCATCCGACTGACGTGAATCCCGGCATCAACCGCTACCGTGCCCGGCGTGTCTGCCCCGTTATGCGTCATCGGCGACTTCGCTTGGGACGTGCTGATCCGTACCAACAGCAAGCTGCTCACGGGCGGCGACACGTTCGGTGAGGTCATGCTGACACCTGGTGGCAGTGCTGCCAATGTCGCTGTGTGGGCAACTCGATGCGGGATCGAAACCGAGTTCATCGGCAAGATCGGTCGTGACCGTTTCGGCCAGCTGGCACAGGAGGACCTCGAGAAAGAGCACGTGACGAGTCACTTCGTCGAAACCGACGAGCATCTCACCGGCTGTGTGGCTGTGTTCGTCGATCAGACAGGCGAGCGCTCGATGGTGTCGGGCCGCGGGGCCGACTTCTATCTCTTGCCCTCGGAACTCCCGAAAGACACGGTGCGCCGCGCCGGTCATCTACACATGACCGCTTGGTCGTTCTTCGTCGACCCGCCCCGCTCCGCGGCGCGCGCCGCTGCTCATCTCGCCCAGGAGTGTGGGGCGACCTTGTCGTTCGACCCTGGCTCGTTTCAGATGATCGAGGAGATGGGGGTCAATCAATTCCTGGCCTGTACGCAGGACCTCGGCATCGACATCTTCCTGCCCAACTACGAGGAGGGCGGGGTATTGACCGGCCTTGACGAGCCCGAGGCGATCGCTGCTGCGCTTGCCAAGCTGTATCCGCAGGCGTTGATCATGCTCAAGCTCGACGCCGACGGCGCTCTGGTCTACGACCGCGGCATCGTCACGCCCATACCGCCGGCGACCAACAACCTGGTCGACGCGACTGGCGCCGGCGACTCGTTCGCCGGGGCGTTCCTGGCCCGCTATCTCAGCGGTGCCACAGCAACCGAGGCTGCCCGATTCGCCACCACGATCTCGGCGTGGGTGATCGAGCATCTCGGGGCGCGGCCCGAGCCCGACACCCGCTTGCGGGCGATCCTCTGACTGCTGTCAGGCTGTGCTCATGACGACGTCGACCGACCGCTTCCGATCCCTGCACACGTCCGGCACCTTCGTGATGCCCAACCCGTACGACCTCGGCTCGGCTCGACTGTTGGCCGCCCTGGGTTTCCCTGCATTGGCCTCGACCAGCGCCGGATTTGCTGCGACTCTTGGTCGTCTCGACATGAAGGTCAGCCGTGACGAGTTGCTCGATCACATCGGCCCACTGGCCGCAGCCACGGATCTCCCGCTCAACGTCGACTCCGAACGGTGCTACGCCGACGATCTGCGTGGTGTCACCTTGACGGTCGAACTACTGGCCGAGGCCGGAGCAGCGGGCTGTTCGATCGAGGATTGGAACCCGATGACCGACTCC
>JANOJI010000440.1:0-14176 GCA_031408175.1 Ilumatobacteraceae bacterium | reverse complement strand
GGGCGGAGGTGAGCCACCGTATGGCCGTTGATCACCTGCGCGCTATAGCGGTATTCGGTGGTGTGACGCACGCGGTAGCGCATCAGCCGAGACCGCCGAGACCGCGTCGCGCCGGATGAGTGAACCAGGCCAGCATCAACTCGCGAATCAGTTCCAGCAGCGGACCGCGGACACTGAGCACCAGCTTGGCGAGTGATTCGGGACCTTCACCGAGGCGACCGCGCGTAGCGGCATCGAGGAACCTTCGATGCTTCGATGCGTCGGGATTCCATGGCAGCGACGCGAGATGCTCGTTGATCCGGTCGAGTTGGAACGCCAGCGAACGGGGGTTGCTGTCGTCGTGCACGAGCAAGTCTTCGATGGCGTCGACGCGAACGTCGCTGCGATACCGGCGCCGATATGCCACCAGGCTCTCGCTGGCTCCGAGTACAAGGTCGTACACGGGCTGAGCGACATCGTCATCGGGCGGGTCGCTGAGGGTCGCTTCGATCACGCCGAGCAGCAGCACCGCACGCTCCAATCTCCGACCGAGATCGAGGAATCGCCACCCTGGGCCGCGAACCATGCTCTCCATCACCAGCCCGGCCAACGCGGCGAGATCGACCATGATCCGGTCGAGGCACTCTGCAACCAGGAAGGGATCACTGGTGTCGGTGGTCAGCGACAGGACGGATCGTTGGGTGTCGAGCCCGTTGAGCACCCGCCATGTCGCGGTCGACAAGAACTCGCGAACACCTCCCGCGTTGGCCGCGAGATGACGAAGACTGTTTGCGACCGCACCCGACCGATCGCCGAGCGCGGCGGCAACCTCGATGGCCAACATGGCCGTCCCGTCGTCGACAGCGTGCCCGCCAGGTGGCACGGGCACTTCCTCGACCGGGCGTCCCCCACTGACCGCCCGCACTGCGGCGATGGCGTGCGCCAACCAGGGCGAAGCGAGCAATGCCGGATCGCTGCCACTCCGGGCGATGACCAGGCGGACCATGCGAGTGGCCGCCTCGGCGCGCTCGGCGTTGCGGCCCAGCCAGAACAGAGCCTCGGCCGACCGGGTCGGCAATGAGTCGCGCAAGTCGATCTGCGGGAGCCGCGTGCGTCGGGCGATCGACGCCGAACCTGACGACGCACGCTGCGCCGCCGGATCCGTCAGTACCCACACGTCCTTGCCGAACGCATCAAAGGAGTTGATCACCAACTGCCCTGGAGAAACATGACGTCCGTGTCCACCCGGTAGCACGATGGCCTCGTCGCCGATACGCACGGTCTGCACACGGATGCTGGCCCTGCCGCTGCGCAGTTCGCCATCGACCGCGACGGGCGTGCTGGCGAACTCGATCTTCGGTTGCACGACGTATCGGTGCGGAGCAGCCGTCATGCGGTCGAGCCAGTCAGCCGTTTCGGAATCGGTGAGGTTGTCACCGAACACAGACGATGCCGGCAGAACCGGATCGGTGTCGTGGAACACGAATGCCTGGGGGTTGGCGCGCACGGCCGCCAACCGGTCGCGATCGCCGCACCACCACGTGTCGATCGACGCCAACTCCAGCGTCTCACCCAGCAGGTGACGGGCAGCATCGGCCAGAAACGGTTGCAGCCACAAACGATCTGCCACTCCACTTCCGAGTGAGTTGGCGACGCCCACGTGGCCTTCGCGTACCGCCTGCAGCAGTCCGGTGACCCCACCAAGACCGGAGGGGCGGAGCTCGAGCGGGTCGGATCCGGTGTCGGCCAGTCGGCGAAACACGACGTCGATCTGCTCGAGCTCGCCAAGCGTGCGTAGCCAGACTCGGCCACCGCGCGTAATCAGGTCTCCGCTACTGGCCAGGTGGTAGCCGAGGTGGGCGGCGAGGTACGACGCCTCCACGAACCCTGGTCGCTGCGGTTTGGGCCCGAGCAGGATGGTGCGCGGTCCGGTGACGGCCTCGGGTGCAACCGCCGACAAAGCAGTGCGCAGATCGGCGAACCAACCCGACAGCGGGCTCACGCCGAGGTGACGGAATGGTTCTGGGTAGAGCCGTGACAAGACGGTGCGATTCATCAGCGCATACCCGCAACCGCTCGGAGCATCGGTGTGATCTCGCAACAGCAGCCATTGACCGGAACTGTCGCGAACGAGGTCAGCCGCATACAACATCAGCCGCGGCCGCGGTACAGCAACGCCGACCGCGGCGAGTTGATACGCCCGCGATCCCATGACGGCGGCGGTGGGAATCACCCCGTCGAGCAGCAACCTGCGCGGCCCGTAGAGGTCATCGAGCACTGCATCGAGCACGCGAGTGCGTTGACCAAGTCCACGTTCGATGGCTCGCCATTCCGTAGTGCCGATGACGTACGGGACCGGATCCAGACCCCACGGCATCCCGACTTCGCGATCGTCGTGGAAAACGTGCCCAGCACCCTCGGCCACCAGCAGGCGTTCGGCAACCATCTGCCTGCGCACGATCTCGGTGGCGCCGAGGGTCGACCAGGTGCGCACCATCGATTCCCAATGTGGACGAACGGCGCCGCTCTCGTCCACGAGTTCGTCGAACCGACCGGCGGTCGGTAGGTACGTGGGAATGTTCAGGTCCATCGGCTCAGGTCTACCGGCTCAGCTCGGCCATGCAGTATGGCCGAAGTAGGCACCGGCGATGCGGTCGCTGATGGAACCGATGAGGATCTGCAGGCGATCAGCCTTGTTGTGCAGCTCGCCGGCATCGAGCAGCATGGCTGGATCCGACGACGACAGCTCGGCAAGCGCAGCCCTGCACGCAGCCATCACGGACTCGCTGCGCGGCAGCTCCCTTGCACTCGCCTGCACGCCCGCCAAGCAGTACGCCACGGAGCGAGGAAACGTGTACTCGCCAAGGATGAATCGGATCACCTCCGCAGCGCCGTCGCCAGAGGCTGACCGCCGGTTGTACATCTGCAGCGCCGACAGGCACCGCAACACGCTGGACCATTGCAGATCGTCGTAGAGCTCTGCGCGCTCGGGTCGCTCACCCAACAACAGACCGGCGCGCACGTCCAGCACTCTGGTCACCATGTCGCCGCGCTCGATGTGACGGCCGAGCCGCAACATCGTGTAGGCCTCGTCGCGGCTCATCGTCGTGGTCAGAATGCCCAGCAGTCGCTGGTGTTCGGCGATGACCTTCTCCAAGAATCTCGATCGGTGGCGACGCTGGATGCCATCAGCTGCGCCTCGTACGGCGGCAAGGTAGAGATCGTTGACGGCGTTCCATGCCTGGGCCGGCAGGATGTCACGACACGTCCTGAGATTCTCACGAGCGTGACCGATGCTCGAATAGACACTGCCGTGATTCAGCGGGTCAGCGACCAGAAACGACACGATCGAGACCTCGTCACCGGCGTCGTATCGTTCGTCGAAACCTTCGCGCCCACCGGTGATCCCGAGCAGATTGTCCCAGTTCGGCGGAATGGTCAGCGGCAGATCGACGATCATGTTGGAGTGCTCGCGGACGATGCGCGCCGTGCCCTCGGCACGTTCGAGGTAGCGAGCCGCCCAGTACAGCCGCTCCGCCACCCGAGACAGCAACATCACGAATCCTCGACGACCCAGGTGTCCTTCGAACCGCCCCCCTGCGATGAGTTGACGACGAGTGAGCCGTCGACCAACGCAACGCGTGTGAGGCCGCCCATGGTGACGTAGGTCTCGTGGCCGGAGAGTACGAACGGTCGGAGATCGACGTGTCGAGGTGCAAGCTCGCCCGCACACAATGTCGGGGCTGTCGAGAGTTGCAGGATCGGCTGCGCCACCCAGTTGCGCGGATCGGCCTTGATCGCCTCGATTGCTGCGTCAAGCTGGTCCTCGGTTGCCACGCTGCCGATGGTCAATCCATAGCCGCCACTCTCGTTGGCCGGCTTCAACACCAGCTCACGTGCGTGCTCGATCACGTACGTCAGTTCGTCGGCATAGAGGCATCGGTAGGTCGGCACGTTGGGCAGCAGCGGCTCTTCGTCGAGGTAGTAGCGGATGAAGTCGGGCGCCCATGCATACACCACTTTGTCATCGGCTACCCCGGCTCCCGGCGCGTTGGCGATAGCCACATTGCCTGCGTGCCACGCCCGCATCACGCCGGGTACGCCGAGGTGGGAATCCTTGCGAAACACCTCCGGGTCGAGGAACTGGTCGTCGAGACGCCGATAGATCACATCGACGGGCTTCGGCCCATCGATCGTGCGCATCCACACCCGATCGCTGGTGTCGACGAACAGGTCGGCACCCTCGACCAACGGCACGCCCATCTGTTGGGCCAAGAAGGCATGCTCGAAATAGGCGCTGTTGTACACGCCAGGGGTGAGCACGACCACCTGCGGATAGCGGACACCTTGCAGCTCATCGGATGCCAACGAAACGAGCAAGCGGCGAAGCTGGTCGGTGTAGTCGTCGACTGGCAGGATCGATTGCCGCTCGAAGAGATCGGCGAATGCCCGTTTGGAGATGGCTCGATTCTGCAGAAGGTAGCTGGCACCCGACGGCACCCGAAGGTTGTCTTCCAGCACATACACGACGCCGTCGGCATCGCGCACCAGATCGCTGCCGCAGATATGTGCCCAGACACCGAACTTGGGCGACATGCCGACACACTCGGCCCGCAGATTGACCGAGCCCTGCAGCAACTCGTCGGGAAACACGCCGTCTGCGACGATGCGGCGATCGTGGTAGACGTCGTCGATGAAACGATTGAGCGCGATCAGTCGCTGCTTCAACCCGCGCTCGATCCGTGCCCACTCCGACGCGCCGATCACGCGCGGCACGATGTCCATCGGCCAGGCGCGGTCGGTTCCTTGCCCGTCGTGATACACGGTGAAGGTGATCCCCAGCGCCAGAATGTCGACCTCGGCAAGGCCTTGGCGTTGCTGCAGCTCCTCGATGTCCAACGATCGCAAGCGTTCGACCAACGCGGCCGCGGCTGGGCGAGGATTGCCATGGGCGTCGACCAGCTCGTCCCACAGAAGAGGGAGCGTTCGCAGGTCGGCCATCGGTCCAAGCACGCTACATGATCGAAGATGACGCCAAGATGACGAGCTCGTGCGACGCAGTAGCATCCGCGCATGAGCCACGACTTGCGGTTCCAGGTGCTCGTCATCCCGAACGTGCCGTGGTCTGAGTATCTCGACCGCTTCCTGCGTCTCGAAGCGCTCGGGCTCGATGTGGCCGCCGTGCCAGATCACTTCTGCGACTGGGGCAATCCCACGGGCCCGTGGCACGAGGCGTGGACTGGGCTCGCAGCGATCGCAGCCCGAACATCGACCATCAGGTTGACGACGTGCGTCGCCCAGATGCCGCTGCGCAACCCGGCCATGTTGGCCCATCAAGCCGTCACGGTCGACCAGATCTCAGGTGGACGGCTCGAACTGGGTATCGGCACGGGTCTGACCATCGATCCGTCGTACGACATGATCGGCGTGCCCAATTGGAGCACCGGTGAACGCGTCGCGCGCTTCGCCGAGTACGTCGAGTTGCTCGACCACCTACTGGCCGAAACCATCACGATGTACCACGGCACCTACTACCAGGCCAACGGCGCCGTGATGAACCCGAGTTCGGTGCAGCGGCCGCGGCTGCCGATCATGGTCGCCGCGCTCGGACCGCAGATGATGCGTCATGCCGCCACACATGCCGACATCTGGAACAGCTTGAGCTTCGCCGCCGACTTCGACGAGCAACTGGCCGAGTTGGCCGACCGCTGCATGACCATGGACGAACTGTGCGTCGACGTCGGCCGCGACCCGACGACGCTGCGCCGGTCGTACACCATGTTCGACCCGAAGGCTCGTGCCAGCGGCGGCGCGATCAGCTACTACGAATCCGACGATGTGTTCGTCGAGATGGTGCGTCAGGTCACTGATCTCGGCATCACCGAGGTCTCGTTGTACTACCCGGCCGTCGACGCTCAGCTGCCGGCGTTCGAACGGATCGCCACCGAGGTACTGCCTGGTCTGCGGCGAGACCATGCGTAGTCCTCTGCTCGACGACCTCGCGTCACGGCGCGATGCACTACATGGCGAAGGATTGTTCAAGGCCGAGCGGGTGATCGACTCCCCGCAATCGGCGCACATCCGTTTGGCCGACGCCTCCACCGTGCTCAACCTGTGCGCCAACAACTACCTCGGGCTGGCGGATCATCCCGACATCGTCGCTGCTGCACACCAAGCACTCGACCGGTACGGCTATGGCATGGCGTCGGTCCGCTTCATCTGTGGGACTCAAACTGTGCACAAGGAACTGGAGGCGCGGCTGTCGTCGTTCCTCGGCACCGACGACACCATCTTGTACTCGTCGTGCTTCGACGCCAACGGTGGGCTGTTCGAGACGATCCTCGACGAGCAGGACGCTGTCATCTCCGACGCGCTGAATCACGCGTCGATCATCGACGGCATCCGCCTGTGCCGCGCCCAGCGTCTGCGTTACGACAACAACGACATGGATCAGCTGGAGCAGCGCCTGCAGGAGGCCAGCAGCGCGCGGTATCGCCTGATCGCTACCGACGGCGTGTTCTCGATGGATGGCATGCTCGCCAATCTGACCGCCATCTGCGACCTCGCCCAGGGGTACGACGCGCTCGTGATGGTCGACGATTCGCACGCCGTCGGGCTCGTCGGCGAACACGGCCGAGGTACCCACGAGTTCGCCGATGTGATCGGTCGGGTCGACATCATCACGGGCACGTTGGGCAAGGCGTTGGGCGGTGCGTCCGGGGGCTACACCGCCGGGCGTCGCGAGGTGATCGACTGGTTGCGGCAGCGCTCGCGTCCCTACCTGTTCTCCAACAGCCTGGCGCCTGTCATCGCGTCGGCGACCATTCGTGTCATCGACCTGCTGGAATCGAGCGATGAGTTGCGACTCCGGTTGCAGCACAACGCGGCGCGCTTCCGGGCCGGTATGGAGCAGGCGGGTTTCACCCTCGCCGGAGCCGGGCATCCGATCATCCCCGTCATGCTCGGCGATGCCCGGGTCGCATCGGAGATGGCCGAGCGCCTGCTCGCCGAGGGTGTCTACGTGATCGCGTTCTCGTTCCCGGTCGTGCCGCAGGGCAAGGCTCGTATCCGCACCCAGATGTCCGCCGCGCACACCGATGCCGACATCGACCAGGCGATCGAGGCGTTCCGGCGTGTGGGCAAGGCGATGGGTCTGGTTTCATGAAAGCACTCGTGAAGGCGCAGCGAGAGCCCGGCCTGTGGCTCGAGGACGTTGCCAAACCGGCACCCGGTGATCGTGATGTCCTGATCCGCGTCCGCAAGACGTCGATCTGCGGGACCGATCTGCACATTCATCATTGGGATGCCTGGGCACAAGCGACCATTCCGGTGCCGATGGTCGTCGGCCACGAGTTCATGGGTGAAATCGAGCAACTGGGCTCCGACGTGGTCGGGCTCGAGGCCGGCCAACGAGTTGCCGGCGAAGGACACGTCACCTGTGGTCACTGTCGAAACTGCAAAGGTGGCCGGCGCGAGTTCTGCCACAACCACACGGGCGTCGGCGTCACTCGGCCTGGGGCCTTCGCCGAGTATGTGGTGATCCCGTCGGAGAACGTGTTCGTCGTGCCTGCTCACATCAACGACAACGTGGCAGCCGTGCTCGACCCATTGGGCAACGCCACGCACACATCGCTGCGATTCGACGTCGTCGGCGAGGACGTGCTGATCACCGGTGCCGGCCCGATCGGCATCTTGGCGACGGCAATCGTGCGCCACATCGGAGCCCGCAACGTGGTCGTCACCGACGTCAACCGCTTCCGGCTCGACATGGCCGCCAAGCACGGCGCCAGCCGAGTTGTCGATGTGCGCACCGAGCAGCTCGCGCCCGTGATGGCCGAGCTCGGGATGACAGAAGGGTTCGACGTCGGCCTGGAGATGTCGGGAGCCGAGGCGGCGTTCAACCAGATGCTCGATGCGATGAACCACGGCGGACGGATCGCAGTGCTAGGGATCCCCGCTGGCCCGATGACCCTCGATATCAACGACGTCATCTTCAAGGGCCTGGAGATCCAAGGGATCTACGGTCGCCGAATCTTCGAGACCTGGTACAAGATGGCCGCGATGCTGCAGAGCGGACTCGACGTCGGCGGCATCATCACCCACGAGTTGCCGGCGGATCGCTTCGAAGCAGCGTTCGCGATCGTCGAGGGTGGCGAATGCGGCAAGGTCATCCTCGATTGGGCCTAGCCCTGTACGAGTGTTTCCGGCCCACCACGCTCAAACGAGTGTCTCCGTCCCGCCCGGGGTGGCGCGAAACACTCGGATAGGCCGAAGCGGGCCGCAAACACTCGTAGAGGGTTAAGTAGAGGGTTGAGAAGTCACCATGGCGTTGGAGGCCTCGCCGCTCATTCGGGCCAGGTGGCCGAACACATCGTCGAACTCGAAGTACACGTCTTGCAGGTGACGCGGGCCGTCGGGCTGGTAGGCGGTGCGGGCGTGCAGGACGCGGTAACCGTTGACGAACAGCGTGTCGCCGGCGGAGAGCCGAAATGACACGTGGTTGGCCGGGTCGGCGATCGCCGCACCGAGCAGGCGGTAGGCGCGGTACCACGCGGCGAGCTCGTTGTCGTCGAAGGCCAGCGGTTGCATCAACTGGTTGGAGAAACGCAGATGCACGAACCGTCCCGCTCGGTCGCGCACGACCAATGGTGCGCGTGTGAACGCATCCGCTTCGGTCGAATACTGCCGGAAGCCGACCTCGACCTTGGACAGCACATCGATGGCCTCGGGATGGTCACGATTGAGCTGGTCGAGCACCGACCAACCGTCGACGACAACGCTGTTGCCACCCTGGGCATCATTGACCAGCATCGCCAAGACCTGCCCGCTGGGCGGATGGGTGTACTGGGCGTTGTCGTTGTGCGGAGGCACCTCCTCGGAGGTGAAGGCGATGTTGTAACCGGCCGGATCGAGTTTGACATCGAAGATGAGACCGAGCGACGAGTCGCGCATCGTGATGCCGAGCACCCGCAGCAGCTCGATCACGGTGCCCGGTTCGGTCGGCGAACCGGTGACTACCACCGCCCCGTCGCGGCGCAGTGCCTCGAACATGCCACGGCGCGTGATCTGATCGACGATGCACTGCTGATGGTCAAAGCGTTCGACCTCGTACCCCGACTCCCACAGCCGCGCCGTCCATGCGCCTCGTGCCCCTGTGGTTCGGATCTTGTCCCAGTCGGTCGGACCGTAGGTCGATTGATGTCCGTTCGCCCAGCCGATCAGCAGCCGTCCGTCGACGACTTCGACGGTGCCGACGACGGGCGCGACAGGCTCGGTCCACGGCTGCCACCGACGCTCGTCGGTCTGCACGATTCGACACTCGTCGCACTGACAGTTGTCGCGCAACCAATCGGGCAGGAAGGTGGCCGAGCCGTCGGTGAACTGCACCACGACTCCTGCATCGATAGCGAATGCCGCGGCGACAGCGCCACCAGGCAGCTGGCCACCGACCGGCCCCATCTCGATCTCTCGGAACGGAACTCCCATGACGTGCATCTCCCTTCGAGACGAGACTAGTGGCCGCTTGCTCAGCTGACCGCGTCGACGATTTCGACGCCGCCATCGCGCGATTCGCTGTAGGCCAGCACACACAGAGCAGCGACGACGCCGGCCATGGCGAGGGCCTGCGCCAACGAGATCCGCTCGCCCAAAATGATCCATGCCGCCGCCGACGCGCCGACGGGTTCGGCCTGGATCAGCACGGAGGTAACCGAAGCGTCGACACGCGGTTGTGCCCAGGCCACCAACCCGTGCCCGGCGATACCGGGCCCGATCGCCAGTAGGACGACCCACGCCCATCCTGCGCCGTGTATCTGGCCGAGATTCTTGCTGGCGATGACGACCAGAGCCGACACTGTGACGGCGCCGATCACCGACACGACGAACATGAACCGGACGGTTTCGACGTTGGCCCGCACGCCCTTGGAGATCAGCAGGTAGCCGACCCAGAGCACCAGAGAGAGCACGGCCCACAGATATCCGACGGTCGAGCTCGTCGATCCGGACCCACTGGATGGCGCGACCAGAACGGCCACGACTACGCCGGCCACCGAGGCCGCCGCACAGATCACCTTGACAGCTCTCAGCCGCTCGCCGAAGAACACGACCGACACGGGCAGGGCGACGACCGGGCCCAGCGCAGCGATGATCAGCGCCGTCGCGATGCTGACGGTTTCGATGGCAATGAAGAACACGCAGATATTGAGGCCGAATAGCACTCCTGCAACGCCGGCGCGACGGAAATCGACTCGGCTGGGCCAGCGCTTGGTCACGGCCACGATGACGAGCAACACCGCCGATGCGATCCACATGCGCCAGAACGACAGCACCACACCCGATGCGTTCGTGGACTTGCCCAGCACACCACCGAACGACCAGAACATGGTTGCAGCCAGGACCGCCAGCACCCCGCCCTTGCCCGCCAATCTTCCGGTCGACGATTGCGTCGAGTCGCGGGTCGCTTTCCGGGCGGACGCCCGCAGGGAGTCAGCGGTGGTAGTTACGTGCGCACGCTAGCCGTGGAGTCCCCACGAAGGCGTACATTTGTGGGCATGTCCGCCGTGAATTCCGCCACTGCCTCTGGATATCTGCGCGAGTCGGATTGTTCTCTCGCCGACTTCATCGAGATCGTCGAGCAAGTGACCGAAATCAGCGACTATCCGTTCGCCGAATCAATCATCCAGAACGTCGTGAGTTACGACTGTGACCGTCTCCGATCCGAGTGCGCTGACCCCGAGACGCGGCGCGCTGTGCAGGCCGAACTCAACAAAGCCTTTCTCGAAGGCCCGGGAATCGTGGTGTTCCAGCGGGCGTTTGCCGACACCTCGATCGTCGATGCAGTCACCGCCGCCTTCAACGCGATGATCGCCGAGCAGCACAGCATGGGAATGGTTTCAGGCGACCACTACGCCAAGCCCGGCGACAACGACCGAGTGTGGAACGCACTCGAAAAGTTGGCAGTCAATGCGCCCGACGAGTTCGTCGCCTACTACGCAAACGACATCCTGTCGATGGCAGCTGCGGCATGGCTCGGGCCGGGCTTCACCTTCACGTCGCAGGTCAATGTGGTCAATCCCGGCGGAGCAGCCCAGAAGCCACACCGCGACTATCACCTCGGGTTCATGACCGTTGCCGTCGCCGAGCAGTACCCGGCCCACATTCACCGTCTCTCGGCGGCGCTGACGCTTCAGGGGGCGGTCGCCCATTGCGACATGCCCATCGAGACCGGTCCGACGATGTATCTGCCTCACGCGCAGAAGTATCTGCACGGCTATCTCGCATGGTGGAGACCGGAGTTTCGTGCGTACTTCGAGCAGCACTACACGCAATTGCCGCTGATGAAGGGCGACGCAGTGTTCTTCAACCCGGCGCTCTTCCATGCAGCCGGAACCAACCGCACCACCAACGTGTATCGCATGGCCAATTTGCTGCAGATCAACTCTCCTTTCGGCAAGTGTTTGGAGAGCATCGATCACGAGCGGATGTGCAATGCCGTGTATCCGTCGCTGTTGAAGTTCAAGGCGTCCGGCGCATCAACCGTCGAGGTCGACAATGCCGTCGGAGCGTGTGCCAACGGATACGCATTCCCCACCAACCTCGATCGCGACCAGCCACTGGCCGGGCTCACCAACGACGCCCAGGTCGATGTCGTGCGCCGCGCCGTCGCCGAGGAGTGGAGTTCCGACGCCTTGCGCAGCGAACTCCGCGCCTATGCCGAACGGCGTATCACCCACGGCGAGTTCGCCTCTTGAAGAAGCCAGCGCTCCGCAAACTCGACCTCGTCGACAAGGCGTCGATCCCCCTGTTCGCAGTCACAATGCTGGCGGAGTACGCGGCCCTGCGAAACGTGCCGAAGCGAACCCTCGGCGATCTGTACGACGCCGACGAGCGGACATTGTCGGGCCCGCACATGCCACCCGACCCGTTGGTGCCACTCGGATACGAGCGCAAGGACACCGTTGCCAGTCTGGCAATGTTGGCCGGCAACATCGCCTTCGGTTTCGCTACCTTGTCCGCGTTCAGCCGCGTCGACCGCTTCCTGTTCAAACACCGCGTCGCCAACGTCGGCCTGCGGCGCGGCTCGATCGCCTCGGCGATGGTGCTGTGGGATTTCCTCTACTACTGGGACCATCGGTGGATGCACGAGGTGCGCCTGCTGTGGGCCAACCACGTGACCCATCACAGCGGCGAGCGCTACAACCTGTCGACGGCGTTGCGTCAACCGTGGTCGGGATTCCTGACATTCTGGGTGTTCGCTCCCATGCCGCTGCTCGGCTTCCCTACCTCCAAGACGGCGAAGGCCGGTCAGCTGAATCTGCTGTACCAGTACTGGATCCACACCGAAGCCATCGACCGCCTGCCCACTCCCGTCGAGAAGGTGTTCAACACCCCGTCGCACCACCGCGGCCACCACGGCGCCAACGAGCAGTACCTCGACAAGAACTACGGCGGGATCCTGATCCTGTGGGACAAGCTGTTCGGCACCTTCGAACCCGAGGTGCGGCGGGTGAAGTACGGCTTGACCAAGAACATCCACACCTACAACCCGTTGCGCATCGCCTATCTCGAGATGGCCGACATCGCCCGCGACGTTCGCTCGGCCAAGGGCCTGCGCCCGAAGTTGGGCCACGTGTTCGGCCGTCCCGGCTGGACCCCGACCCGCTGAACCGCGTCAGTCGCGGCTGATCAGGGCGAACGATCGCGCGTCGAGGTCGGCATCGGTCCATTCGCCGTTGCGCACCAGACCGGCGGCCAACGCGCCGATCGCATCAGCGCTCTTCGCCGCATAGCCATTTCCACCGACAGCCATCACCAGACCCGGCTCGACGATCTCGAGGTATGGCAGCTTGGTCGGCGTGTCGGGGATGAGGCACGGTTTCGTCAACCAGGCCTCGGCCCGCAACCCTGGCAACACTCCGAGCAGCAGGGCCCGCAACCAGTCGAGGTCAGCTTGGTGTTGGGTGCCTGTCATCCACGCCCGACGCTCGTGTGGCGACAGGACCGATTCGTGGTGGCGCGTGGCCCCCAACTTCACGTACACGTGACCGTCGGGATACTCCGTCGGCGGGACGATGTAGAGATGATCACCAACGTCGTCGACGATGATCGACGGAAGGCCAACAAGCCGCGTGTGCTCGTCGCTCGACAACCTGGCCATCACCACGGTCTCGGCAACGACATCGATCGTTGGCCGACGAGACAGCCCGGCCAGTTCGTCGGCGTGCGGGCCGGTGGCAATCACCACCTGGGCAGCACGGATCGCAGATCCGCTCATGCTTCGTACGAGCCATCCACCGTCCGACCGGCTCTCCACGCCAACCACCTGCTCGACCACGACATCGGTGCCGTGTTGCCGGGCAACGGCAAGCTGTGCGGTGAGCATTCGCCGAGGATCGATGAAACCACCCGGCGCAGGCTCGTGCAGCACCGTGGCCGCCGCCGGCACCGAGATTCGGTTGTCGCCGAACGGCTCACCCGGTTCGCACCGTTCGAAGCCGACGCCCAGGCCATGGGCGACCGCAACGATCGAAGCCACACGGTCGGGGTCGGCGTCGGCCATCAACACCCCCACCGGTCGGTGAAACGCGATGCCCGACATCGCCTCGATGCGGGGATACTCGGCGATCGCTCGGCCTGCAAGGACCGCCCACTCCCGACGCTTGTCGAGCCGGCGCGTGATCCGCCCCGAGTCGTAGTGACTGGCGAAAACTCCACCGTGCGTCGCCCATTCGAGTGGCTCGGCGGGACCGACACCGATGCATTCCTGACCGGCCTTCGACAGATGCCGAAGCGCTGCCACGCCCACAAGGCCGAGGCCGACTACAGCGACGTCATAGCGTGTTGCCACGAGTCACACCCTACGACCCGATCTTTCGGCGATTGAGCCAACGCGCGGGCCTTCTTTACTGGTACAAAAGACGGTGTGAGCGCGGCCCCCTTGACCACCGACAAGTTTCGGTGGGATCGGCTGACGTATGCGTCCGCTCTTGGCTACGCACTGCTCGTCGGCGCGCTGAGCGTTGGAGTGGTACTGGGCGAACTGCGCGAGCAATTCGACCTCTCCGGCGTCATCGCCTCGCTCCACGGCTCCACCTTCGGGTTCGGCCTGCTGGCCGCCGGCCTGTGGGGTGTTCGGGTGGTCGACCGCCTGGGCCGGCGTCGTTCGCTGGCCATGTCGGCGGCTGCGATCACCGGCGGC
>JANOJI010000426.1:0-10590 GCA_031408175.1 Ilumatobacteraceae bacterium | reverse complement strand
GCGTGCGGGTCGCGATCAGCACCATGTGATGGCCGGCGAGGTCGAGGTGACCCTGCAGGTGATGGTCGACGTCCCAGGCCACCGTTGGCAGCGTGCTGGACCCCAGCAAGTCAGCAAGGTGGCGGACAGCCAGGTCGTGGGCTTCGTCGTCGTTCAGTCGAGTTGCAGTTTCCATTGTGACTCCCCAACTTCTCAGGCGTCGACGAGGGGTGTCGACGCCTGAGAGGTTCCCGTTGTTTGTGTATCGGCACAGGTAGCCGACGGATCAATGGAATGGTGCACAAATAGGTCAAGCGCACTAGTGACAATGGTCCCGGTCCAGCACGTCGTCGCCACTCGCTGCGCGGTTGTGACTACGGTCCGACGCCAAGTCATCGCGCTGGGTCACGACCTGGAGTCGGACGGTTCATAGCATTGCCGAATGGCCACGGCGACGATCCCGCGATACTCAGCCGATGTGTCGGCCGACGACATCAGTGCAGCGCTCAGCGAACACGGGGTCGTCATCGTCGAGCGGCTCGCCGACGCCGAGCTGTGTGACCGCATCGCTGCCGAAGTCGAACCATGGCTCGCCGAGACCCCGACAGGCAGTGACGATTTCGCCGGCCACAACACGCGACGAACCGGCGCCTTGCTGACACGCTGTCCGTCGAGTGTCGCGATGGTTGCCCATCCGCTGATTCTCGACGCAGTCGATCGAACGTTGTGGTCCAAGAAGACGACATTTCAACTGCATCTCACCCAGTCGATCGCTGTTGGCCCCGCGTCGCCATCACAGATGCTGCATCGCGATCATTGGTGCTTCGACTTCTTCCCATTCCCTCCCGAGATCGATGTCGAGGTCAGCAGCATCTGGGCGCTCGACGACTTCACCGAAGGCAACGGCGCGACGCGTGTCGTGCCCGACAGTCACCGGGAACCTCATGGTGTTCGCTACACGGATCAACAGTCGTTGCCGGCCGAGATGCCGCGAGGTTCGGTGGTGCTCTACCTCGGCTCGACGTTCCATGGTGCAGGCGCGAACCTCAGCGACCGGGTGCGGATCGGCATCAACGTCGACTACGTGCTCGGCTGGCTCCGCCAGGAGGAGAACCAATACCTGTCGTACACGCTCGACGAAGTTCGACAGTTTCCCGAGCGTGTGCAGCGTCTTGTCGGCTACGAGGTCGGTGCATATGCCCTGGGGTACATCGATGGCGGCCGCAGCCCCATGGAGCTCCTGGACCCCAACAGGACGACTGCCGGCCAGAGCTTCCAGCCCGGCTGACCCTCGGAGAGTCACACAGCGAACTCGACGAGCACCGGCAGGTGATCGCTGAGTGCATGCCACCGCTCGCCACCGACGGGCGTCAGCCGCGCGTGGACGGTCGCCGTCTCGGGGATCAACACGTAGTCCAATCGTCGAACCGGGGCAATCGAGGGATTGGAAAAGTCGCCACCCGGATCGACTAAACCCGCTGCGCCGAACTCGCGGATCACCTCCACCTCATCCACCGCATTGAGGTCGCCCGCCGTCACCGCCGGCCGGCGGGCACCGATGATCGTTACCACGCGGCGGGCCTGGGCGATCCGATCGTCGGCATCGTGAGACGCGAGGTGAGTGTTGACGATCCGGAGGGCGTCGCTGCCGCGCGTCACCGTGGCCGCCATGGCGACGCGATGCCGGTATGTCCACGTCGATACGCCAGGCGAAATCGAGACGCTGATCATCTCGTCGACCGATTGCGGCGTCAGCAGTGCCAGCCCTTCGGCGCGCCACCACACCAGCGGGGAGAGCGGGTAGTGCTTTCTGGTCCAGATCACACGCCACGCCAGCCGTCGCGCCAACCCGCGTGCTTGGCGCCGTTGGATCTCTTGCAGGGCGACGACATCGGGTGAATAGCCGACCATCACTTCGGCGATGATGTCGAGATTGGGCTGGCGCGACCCGAGAATGTTCCACGTCAGCACTCGCCAGGTCGTCATTGGGTCTCCAGTTTGGCCTGTGCACTACCGTAGGCCGCCATGAATCGTCTGGCAGGAAAAGTGGCACTGATCACGGGTGCGTCATCGGGACTCGGTCGCGTCGGCGCCGAATTGTTCGCCGCCGAGGGCGCTCAGGTGGTGATCGCCGACCTGTCGGATGGCGACGACGCCGTTGAAGCGATCGCGGCGGCGGGTGGCGAGGCCACCTATGTGCGATGCGACGTGACCGACGAGCAATCCGTCGAAGCTGCGGTGCAACACGCGGTCGAAACGTTCGGTGGCCTGCACGTGCTGTACAACAACGCCGGCGTGATGCTGGGCGACGACGACAACCCGGTGACCACCTCGATTGCGACCTATCAGAAGACGATGGACATCAATGTCCTGGGCGTGTTGTTGGGCTGCAAGTACGCGATTCCAGCGATGCAGGAATCGGCGCAGCGATCAGGCGAAGCCGGATCGATCATCAACGTGGCGTCGTTCGTCGCCCACATGGGGGCCGCCACGCCACAGGTGGCGTACACCGCCTCGAAGGGTGCAGTTCTGGCGATGACTCGCGAGATCGCCGTGATCTACGCCCGTCAAGGGGTGCGAGCCAACGCACTGTGCCCCGGTCCGATCATGACGCCGCTGCTGGCCAAGTTCCTCTCCGACGATGCCAAGCGCAACCGCCGTCTGGTGCACATCCCCATGGGGCGCTTCGGTGAACCGATCGAGATCGCCAACGGAGCATTGTTCCTGGCCTCGAACGAGTCGAGCTGGATGACAGGCCAATCGTTGATCATCGACGGCGGCATCACTGCCGCGTACGTGACCCCTGAGTGAGCGAGCTCCACGGCAAGGACAGCGCCGTCGGTGATCTCGCCGATCGCGCCGTCGAGTGGATCAAGCAGCGGCTCGCCTCCTCACCTGTCGGGGTGATCGGCGACAAACCGGCCCTCGACGCGGCGCTTGCCGGCACGGTCACCGATGGCGGCCTCGGCATCGCCGAGGCCTGGCAACGTTTCGAGGAGGTCGTCGCCCCGAACAACATCGGCCTCGACAGCGAACGGTTCCTGGCATTCATCCCGCTGTCCCCATCGGTCGCCTCGGTATGGATGGACGCCATCGTGTCGGCAGCCAACTTCTCGGCCGAGTCGTGGCTGGAGGGTGCCGGCGCCGTGGCCGCCGAGAATCAGGTGATCGAGCTGCTCTGTCGTGCGGCCGGGATGCCGGCGAGCGCAGCCGGCTGTTTCATGAGCGGCGGGTCGATCGGCAACCTGTCGGCGCTCGCGGTCGGCCGCCAGCGCGCCGGCGATCGGCGAGTGGTTGCAGTCGCCGACACCGCGCACGCCTCGGTCGACAACGCCTTGCACCTACTGGGGCTCGAACTGCTCGTCGTGCCGACGGGACCCGATTGTCGGCTTACCGGTGGCGCAGTTCGATCGGCGATCGGCGATCGACGAGATGTCGGCATCATCGTCGCAGCTGGCGGCTCGACCAACGCAGGAGTGATCGACGACCTCGCCGGGTGCGCCGACGTTGCCGAGGAGATCGACGCCTGGTTCCACGTCGATGGCGCATATGGACTCGCGGCGATTCTGCTGCCGGAACTTCGCGATCGATTCGTGGGTCTCGATCGGGCGGACTCGTTCATCGTCGATCCCCACAAGTGGCTCTTTGCTACTGCGGGCTCGTGTGCACTCGTCTATCGCGAGCCGGCGTTCGCTCGGCGAGTCCACACCCAGCACGGGCCCTACATCGACGTGATTCGCACCGACGACGATGCATACAACCCGTGTGATCTCGGCTATCAGCTGACCCGGCGCGCCAGCGGTTTGCCGATCTGGTTCGCGCTCGCGCTGCACGGCATCGACGCACACCGCACCGCGATCAGACACGGAATCGCGATGGCTGTGGCACTGGCCGATGCCATCGAGGCGCACCCCCAGACCGAACTGATCATGCGACCCGAACTTGGCGTCGTGTTGTTCCGCCGCGCCGGGTGGGGAGCCGACGAGTGGAAGCGGTGGGCGACAGCGCTGTTGCACAGCGGTACGGCATTCGTCGCCCCGTCGACCTACAAGGGTGAACCCGTCGGGCGCCTGGTGTTCATGCACCCACGCACACCGCCGTCGATCATCGACGAGTTGATGGTCAGCTTGTCAGGGTGACCTCGCCGCGTTGGGTTTCGATGCTCGCTCGCAGTGCAGGCTGGTCGCCCTTCTGAATCGTGACACCGGTATCGAGCCCGATGATGGCGAACGCGTCGCCGAGTTGCTGTGGCTCGGGATGAATCACCTCGAGTTCGACCAGGTGTACCGCGGGCGGCAACGTTGCGCTTGGATGCGCCGATTCGGCCCAGTCGATCATGAATGGCAGCGCCAAACCGAACGGCCCACCGAGTTGCGGAGAGGTCAGCGTCCATTCCAGCAACACTCCGTCAGGACGACGCCGAGACATGTGCGTCACCTCGCCGAGTTCGATGCCGGCGGAACGGGCCTCGGAGATGATCTCGGTGAGCGGCCGTCGTGGACGCACGCACCAGGCGACGAGCGCAGGCTCGATCAGACCATCGATCCCGAACGGCAGTGCTCGGTCCAGACCAGTCTGGGTCGGATCCGGCCCGATCACCTCGAGATAGGTGGCGCCACCGAGCGACAACAATTCGTTGTGCGTGCCATGGCCGATGTGGCGACCACCCGGTGTCGGCAGCACCCCGAGGACCTCGCCGATCGCCGCCGAGGCCCGTGGCAGATCCTTGGAGGCGTACACGAGATGGTCGATCATGTGGACATCATTGCCCGCGGCAACGAGGGGTGAACGCTCGTGATCTCGTGACCGGCAAGACTGGACCGATGAGTTCTGTCGCTTTCATCGGGCTCGGCGTGATGGGCGCGCCGATGGCCCGCCATCTCGCTGCTGCCGGCCACCAGGTCACCGTCTACAACCGCACACCGGAGAAGTCGCTGGCGTGGGTAGCGCTGTACGGCAATCGAGCTGCCCCGACTCCACGCGAAGCCGCCGAGGGCGCCGAGTTCGTACTGATGTGCGTCGGCAACGACAACGATGTGCGCGAGGTGGTCTACGGCCCCGATGGCGTGTTGGCAGGTGCCGACGCCGGCGCAGTGTTGGTCGACCACACCACCGCGTCGGCGGAGGTGGCAAAGGAACTGGCCGAGGCGGCTGCGGAGTGTGGGGTTGGCTTCGTCGATGCTCCTGTGTCGGGAGGCCAGGCCGGCGCAGAGAACGGCCAGCTGACGATCATGTGCGGCACCGACGACGAGGCGTTCTATACCTTGGCCAATCCGGTGATGGCCGCGTATGCGAAAGCATGCTCGTTGATGGGCAACGCCGGCGCCGGGCAGTTGACCAAGATGGTCAATCAGATATGCATCGCGGGCGTGGTGCAAGGACTCGCTGAAGGCATCAACTTTGCGCAGAAGGCCGGCCTCGACCCCGATCAGGTAGTCGATGTCATCCGCTTCGGCGCGGCGCAGAGTTGGCAGATGGAGAACCGCGGCCGCACGATGGCTCGGGGCGAGTTCGAGTTCGGATTCGCTGTCGAGTGGATGCGCAAGGATCTGGCGATCGTGCTGGGCGAGGCAAACCGCAACGGAGCGCGATTGCCTATGACCGCCTTGATCGACCAGTTCTACGCCCAGGTCATCGCTCGCGGAGGCAAGCGCTGGGACACCTCGAGCCTGATCCAACTGCTGGCCAACGACTGAGAAATCTTGACAAAATGCCCTGACGATTGATTCGGGCACGCCGAGCTGAGGTGCAGTACGATTCCAGCCAGATGTCGTAGACGTCTCCGTCCAGACAACGGCGTGGTCAAGCCGCGCCGTGTTCATGGATGGTGATCGTGGTCAACGAGCAGAGGCTTTCGGCGGTACTCAGCGAATTTGCTCGCACGCTCATCACCGACGTTCCGATCCAAGCGATTCTCGAGCATCTCGTCGACCGAATCGTCGAGGTGCTGCCCGCGACCTCGGCCGGTGTCACGCTGATCTCGGCAGGAACGGCTCCCCGGTTCATCGCCACGTGGGCTGTCGGTAGTCGCCGAGGGTGTCGAGAACCAGCGGCAATGTGACGAGATCGCCGCGACCGGCTGCGAGTTCGCGCAAGGTCGTCACTTTGCAGCTCCCATGGCCGCGACGGAGATCGGATTGCTGATCGAGGCATGCTTGGGTGGACGGCAGGCACTCGCTCCCACGAGTTGACCGGCGTTAGCCTGACCGGTCTATCGAGAGGAGTCGTCATGAGCGATGTCAACGATCGGAACAAAGGGATCATCGAGGAGTTCCGTGCCAACGATGGCAAGGTTGGTGGCCAGTTCGAGGGAGCACCGCTGCTGCTGCTCCACACCACGGGGGCCAAGTCGGGTCAAGCACGGGTCAACCCGGTGATGTACCAAGCAGACGGCGACAACCTCGTCGTGTTCGCGTCGAAGGCCGGCGCGCCCACCAGTCCCGACTGGTTTCACAACCTCGTTGCCAATCCGCGGGCCTCTGTCGAAGTCGGCGACCGCACTGTCAACGTGTCTGCGCAGATCGTCGACGGTGAAACTCGCCAGCGGCTGTGGTCTCGGCAGAAGGAGTTGTACCCGGGCTTCGCCGAATACGAGTCCAAGACCACCCGACAGATCCCGGTCGTCGTGCTCGCCGTCCAGTAGTGTCGGCGGCACGAGTCGAAGCTCCGACGGTCGATGCCATCCGAGCCAACCGGGCGCGACTTGGTGACCTCGTCATCACGACACCAGTTCGGCAGCTGGTCGACGACGCACTGGACGCTGCGGTTGGTGCATCGACGCGGGTCTGGCTGAAAGAAGAACTGTTTCAACGCACCGGCAGCTTCAAGCCCCGCGGCGCGTTGTCGGTGATGCTCGATCTCGATGCGCCAGCGTTGGAGCGCGGCGTGACGGGGGTTTCAGCCGGCAACCATGCGATCTCACTCGGGTACTCGGCACGGATGCTGGGCACGACGGCGACGGTCGTGATGCCCAAGAACGCCAACCCCTTCAGGGTCCAGGTCTGCCGCGAACTCGGGACCAACGTAGTGCTGGTCGACAACGTCCACGATGCCTTCGAACGTGTGAAGGAGATCGAGGAGGAGGAGGGTCGCACGTTCGTCCACCCGTACGAGGGTCCGAAAACGGCACTTGGGACGGCGTCGGTCGGAATGGAGTTCATCGATCAGATCAGTGCCGCCGGCACCACGCTCGATGCGGTGGTCGTGGCTGCCGGAGGCGGTGGGCTGACGGGTGGCGTCGCCTGCGCCGTCAAGCAGATGAGCCCGGCGACGGCCGTGTATGTGGTCGAGCCGGAGGGCGCCGACAGCCTGAGCCGCAGTTTCAAAGCCGGCTCACCGCAGTCGATCGATGCCGTGCACACGATCGCCGACTCGCTGGGTGCGCCACGGTGCGAGCCGTACTCGTTTGCACTCAACCAGCAGTTCGTCGATGAGGTCGTTCTGGTCGATGACGATCAGATTCGCGAGGCGATGCGTCTGACGTTTCGCGTCGCCAAACTCGCGGTCGAACCGGCGGGCGCGGCGGCATTGGCCGCGCTGATGTATCCATTGCGCCACCGGCTCGACGGGCAGACAGTTGGACTGGTCGTGTGCGGCGCAAACATCGACCCCGAGACCTTCGCCAAACAGATCGCCCCGACAGTGGTCTGACGCTATCGAGCGCCTCGTAACACGGCGTTGGCCCAAGCGGTGGCCGTGCCATTGGCGCGCACGAGCGAGGTCTTCCCGAATGCAGGGTCGGGGGTCAGGTCCCAGTTGTACGGGGTGGCTCCACCGAATATCAGAAAGCTCCCGGCACCCGCCAATCGCAGGTTGTGCATCTGCCGAACTATTCTCGTCGAGGTGGGCGAGTAGGGGCCGTGCCTCAATGCGTTGACAGCGCACATCAGGTGGTTCACCTGGCCGCTGAACTCGTTGGCCAGTGCCAGCGCGACCGCCTCGTCGTACGAATCAAAACTCAGGTGTGCTCGCTGTTCGGGCATGTCGAGCAGCGCCCGCGACAACACCCCGGGGAACGGAAGGTGGTTGGTGAACGGGCCGATGCCGGTGGCGGGGGTGACGTGTTCGATCATGATGCGCCATCGAGCCACCAACACCGGCCAGTCAGGCCCAGCGGGGTCGAACTCATCGCCCATGTCGAATGCACGGATCCAATCCACGTGCGGCAGCCAGAAGTCGATTCCCGTCTGGCGAACGGCCGCATCAGCCGACCAGAGGCGGGCGTCGTAGACCACCGTTTTCATGTCGACGTTGGCGTTCAGCACGGTCAGGCGGAGGTAGGTGTGGGGATCCACATACCTACCGCCAGGTTCTGCCGTCGTGTAGGTCGACCAGTCTGGTGGCATGCATGGCCCGAACGTTGCGTCGATACCAGCCTTGAACGAAAGGGTTTGTATCGCTTCGAATGCATGTGGCGCATCGGGATGAACCCCGCAAAACGCCCAGGTTTCTGCCGGAGGTCGTTCTGTCGAAGTGCCTGTATGTGTGCCGGTCGGAGGTGTCATGAAATCCCAAGTTAGGGCGTACATTCGTGGGTCATGGCGCGACGAAAGCAGCTACCGGATGATTGGAAGCAGATCGTTCGTCGCCGCGTTGCCTACTGGAGCATCCTCGACCCGCCTGAGCAGGAGCGACTCACCGAGTTGGCAACGTTCCTCGTCGCAAGTACGCGATGGGAGGCAGCGAACGGCTTTGCTCTCACTGACGAGATGGTGGTGACCATTTCGATGCAAGCCTCGGTGTTGATCCTCGGTCTCGACATCGACTACTTCGGCAAGGTCACCTCGATCATCGTCCACCCCACCACGTTCTCGATTCCGGGGCCTCGCCCGACGGTCATACGAGGCATGGTCGACGAGGGTGCTCGTCCCCTGCTGGGTGAGGCTCACCACGATCGGGGGCCGATTCTGCTCGCGTGGGATCAAGTTCGCAGCGGTGCTCGCCACCGAGGTCGTGGCTACAACGTGGTGCTGCACGAGTTCGCCCACAAGATGGACATGCTCGACGGTGTCGTCGACGGCACGCCGATCATGCAAGATCAAGTCGCGCTCGACCGTTGGATCGCGGTCTGCGAAGCCGAGCTGAAACTGATGCGCCGCGGCGAGGGCAGCCCGTTGATCGACGACTACGCAGCGACCGACCCCGGCGAGTTCTTCGCAGTGGCAACTGAGGTGTTCTTCGGCCGGCCGGTCGATCTGCGCGAGGCCAAGCCAGATTTGTACGAAGTGCTGATCACGTTCTATCGGCAGGATCCTGCGGCTCGAGAGGAGCTCCGGATTGTCAGCTGAGTGGGTCGAGCACCTGTCCGACGAACAGGGTCGCGCCTGATTGGTCGTCGATGATCCGACACAGGAATGGTCGATCCAACACGACGGGTACCGGCGGCTTGATTGGAGCGCTCGTGGCGATCCAGCCGTCGCCGCTTGCCGATGAATCACTGCCGCCGTGCCGCCTTCACGTACAGGGCGTTCACCAGGGCCAGCACGGTCAGAGGATCGATCGCTCCATTGGCGACCAGTTGTGGGATCCGGTCGTTCGTCGCCTCGGCGACGAAGGCGTTGATGGCGTGGGCCACGGCGTCGGGGTCGGCGGCGAAGTCGACCTCGTTGAGCACCGGGCCGTAGTTCGCTCCGACGCTTTGGAGATATGCCGGCTCGAACGGATAGCCCCGCTGCCGGGTATGCGGCGTTGGCCACCCGCACGAGCACCTCGCCGGGGTCGTCGTCGGGTGAGAATGCGGTCGGAACGCGTGCTTCCAGGCTCTGCTCGAGCGCGTTCATCGACGCGTGGAATGCAGTCGGGTCCTCGATCCGCAGCAGGCTGCGGAGCTGGGTTTGCGCATCGCCGACGGTGCCCGGCTCCAGCATCGCCAGAGCGAAGGCGACGCGTGCGGGTGACACCGTCACGTTGTCGCCGGGCGGTGACTCGGATCTGAGGGCGGTGAACAGGTCCAACCCGAAATCCGAGATGGCCTGACCGGCAACGTTCGCAGCGACGATCGCAGCGGCAGGTTCGTCGAGTGGCGGTTCCACCCCTTCAGAGTCTCCGCAAGAAGCGAGGACCAATGCGATCACCCCCAAGACGAGATGTGGCCGACGGCTCATGATTCTTCGGCGGTACTCGCCGTGCAATGACTAGGTTCAGCAGTGGCATCGAGGGGGATCCATGGTCGAACACAACTGGGCCGGCAATGTCGTGTACGCCGCCGCCCGCTTCCACCAACCATCGTCGGTCGCCGAGGTGCAATCGGTTGTCGCCGCCAGCGCCAAGGTGCGCGCAGTCGGCAGCCGTCACTCGTTCAACACCATCGCCGACACGACTGGCGATCAGATCTCGCTGGCGGCACTACCCCGCGTCGTCGAGATCGATGCCGATGCGCACACAGTCACCATTGACGGCGGGATCAAGTACGGCGAGCTGGCGACGACTCTTCACGAGCGCGGCTGGGCGCTGGCCAACCTGGCGTCGCTGCCGCACATCTCGGTCGCCGGCGCGTGCGCAACGGGTACGCACGGGTCGGGTGCGGGCAACGGCAACCTTGCAACCGCCGTGCAGGCGATGGAGATCGTGACGGCAACCGGCGATCTCGTCGTCATCTCACGCGATGATGAC